>JACUUU010000007.1 GCA_014859065.1 Anaerolineales bacterium | reverse complement strand
CCCGCTTTCATCCCCACAGCAAGCTGTGGGGTATTCAGCGGGAGTTTTCATAAATATCACACCTCCTAGATTTCAAAAACCGACTTGGGGTTATGCAATTTCTCAACTGTCCATGTTTCTCACTCGACATTATCAAGTGGCTTAATTATGAGTATCAATTCCCCTTCGGCTGATATTTTAAGCCTCTAGATTTTTGATTATTATAATACTTTGGAAGAAGTCCCTAACTTTCTGAATAAATCAAACCAGATAGTCAATAAAAGCTGTAATTCTTCAATAGAATAGAGGACAACGATCACTTAATATGGGAAGTTTTTCAAAGTAGAATCGGGGTAGAATCGAGAAACCTGACAGCATGGATCCTGTCAAGCATGAAAATCATCCTTTGAGCAGCTACCACGAGCTGATTGGAGAAGAAATTTTAACCGTTTTCGAGCGATGTCACCAAACAAAAAAGGTATTCGATTAATCTTAATATCGCTATTGCTTTTGGTAAACCTTGCCTCCTGTGCAACCCAGGAAGCAGGCCACGATACTGACTTTACCGCTCTTGAATCCACAGACCCCTTGAGTGTCTCACCGACAACCAAACGAGAAAGAATCATGATCAACTTACCTGCACCTGACTTAGAAGGTTCTATGACCCTCGAAGCAGCCCTGGCAAAACGTAGGTCCATCCGCAGCTTTCAAGATAAGAACCTGACAGATCATCAAATTAGCCAACTGATGTGGTCTGCCCAGGGAATTACGCATCCATCCGGATTCAGAACCGCACCTTCCGCTGGCGCGCTTTACCCCTTGGAACTGTACGCAGCTACTCAGGATGGCTTATTTCATTACCAACCCCATGAACATAGCCTGATGAAGGTTTTTGATCATGATCCCCGACCTGAGCTCTATAGAGCAGCGTTACAGCAAGATTCTGTGCTTGAGGCGCCAATGGTAATCGCGATTACAGCCGTTTTTGCCCGCACGGAACAGAGATATGGCGCTGCCCGCACCCCTCTATACGTCCATCTTGAAGCTGGCCATGCAGCTCAAAATATCCTGCTTCAAGCTGTTGCCCTGGATCTGGGGGCGGTTCCCATCGGCGCTTTCTATGACGATCAGGTAAAGGATGTCCTGGAATTATCCCAGGACCAAACACCGCTCTACCTCATACCTGTCGGCTATCCAAAGTAAGATTTCCTCGAATAACCTCACCTCAGGTGTTGCTGGGATAACATAAACACGAGCGAAATTTTTCTATCCTGGTTTTCAATACTACTAAACGTCTTCCCAAAATTTTGCTTTTTGCTAATTGGCGAAAATCTTTACATCCAGAGCTCATTTACCCATCACCTATCCTAAACCTAATTTGAAACTACCTGTGGTATCAGCACCTCCAGTGCATTTACCAATGCATCTATATCAGAGTGACTGTTATAACCCTGGACCGAGATACGGATCAACTTCATCTGCTGCCACTCGATAATGGGGACCTCAATATAATATTCATCCCACAAGCGTTGCTTAAGAACCTCTGAATTGACTTCCTTGGGAAGTGGGGCAATCGCCATCTGATAGTATGCGACATCGCCTTGGTATAACGGCATCAGCCCAGTTAGCCCACAAATCCGATGGATAGCCTCAGTCAGCAGGTCATGACAGATATTCCGTACAGAATGCCAATTATAGTTACCTTGAAATTCAATTGCACTGGGAACAGACAAAGAGGCGGAAGGGTCTCTGGTGCCTTGCCAGAGCAAGTAATCAAGGAAGGTTGAGCCAGTAGAGGTGGCTGGATTGGCATTCCAACCCCAACTCACAATCAGTGGTTCGATAAGTGGCTGAAACTCTCTGCGGCAGTATAAAAACCCAGCTCCTTTGGGACTCAATGCCCATTTGTGCAGGTTACCGGCGTAAAAATCAACGTCGATATCTTTCAGATCTACCAGAATTTGCCCAGGCGCATGAGCACCATCAATCACAGAGAGGATACCCGCCTGCTTGGCACGCTGAGCTATCTCCTTTACCGGCATCTGCTGTGCAGTAGGAGACGTGATGTGACTCAAGAAAATCACCCGTGTTTGAGGTGTTACACCTTCCCATATATGTTCCACGACTCTTTCCTGCGAAATTATGGGAAGTTGAACGGTCATTCGCTTATAATGAGCACCCGTTTTTTGACAGATGAACGACCAAATATTGTCGCACGCACCATATTCATGGTTAGTAGATAAGACCTCATCACCTTCGCTCAATGATAATGAACGAGCAACAATATTGATTGCAGTCGTTGCGTTTGGAACGAATACGATATCGTCTGCACTCGCATTCAAGTATTCGCCCAAGTGTTGGCGCGCCCAACAGTCGGCCTCGGGGTATTTCACATTTAAGAAATTCACCGGCTGGCGTTCCATCTCTCGCTGCCATTTCTGGTAGCTTGCGAAAACAGGCTTAGGTGTAGCTCCAAAGGAACCATGATTTAAGAAAACCACATCTGGGTCAAGTAAGAATAAATCTTTAAGCGAGGACATGAGCATCACCAAAATTGATTATCGGCGGATTATGCAGCTAATTCTATCAAGCAAATTCGTTCTGATTAAATGCAATACCGGTAGAGATTTTTAATCTAAACACAATTGTTAGGAAAATGGTGGATGGAATTTTTTTAGCCAGTGAATTTTATGACCGTTCAACTAATTGAACACAAAGCCATCCATACATTCAGGATATCATGTATAATTGTAAGAAAATCTAATACCTAATATAAATCCGCGCGATTCGGAGTCTTTTCTTAGATAAATAACAAGGAAATTGTATCCCAATAAAGGAGCTGCGGAACAGAACTCGATTTCACCATCGCATCAAAAAAGATCTTCACTTTAGGACCAACCAGGTATTTGCCCGGCTCATCCAGAACCAATCAAGCCGTAAGACCCTCGACTATTAGACCAAGAACGGCAAGGATACCTTTATGAAAGTCTTTGGGCGAACACCACTGGATATCTTGAACATTACAACACCTCACGGCCAGGTTTTTCTGATACCTGAACGCTGTAAGGGTTGTGAGTTATGTGTGAATTTTTGTCCCTTAGGCATCCTGCAGCTTTCGCAGGAAACCAACACCAAGGGTTACCATATCCCCATCTTTGTTACCGGCAAAGAAAATTCCTGTGCTCATTGCGAATTCTGCACTCTGATATGTCCTGAATTCGCAATTTTTAGCCTTTATTCAGATGGCTCACCATATGACGAATAAGCAGGTTCTTACGGGAAGGCATTTCATGAACGGGGACGATGCCTGCGCGGAAGGCGCCCTCGCAGCTGGTTGTTCCTTCTTCGCTGGTTACCCAATTACCCCTTCTACCGAAATCAGCGAACACCTTGCACTGCGACTTCCTGAAGTTGATGGTGTTTACATTCAGATGGAAGATGAATTAGCCAGCATAGCTGCTGTGCTTGGTGCATCAGCTGCTGGTGCACGTGCTATGACGGCCACTTCCGGACCAGGTTTAAGTTTAATGTTGGAGAACCTGGGTTTAGGGATCATCCTTGAGCTGCCATGTGTAATCGTTGATGTCCAGCGTGGGTCTCCCTCGACCGGATTACCAACCATGCCCGGTCAATCTGATGTCATGCAGGTACGCTGGGGTTCTCATGGGGACTACGAAATAGCAGCTTATTCTCCCTGGTCGCCCCAAGAAATGTTTGATCTTACCATTTTGGCATTCAACATCGCTGATAGATACCGGATTCCGGTAGTCCTGTTGGCTGATGAGGTTGTGGGTCACATGGTTGAACGGGTTGTAATCCCCTCAAGTGAAAAAATCGATCATTGGGGGCGAAAACGACCCTCAACATCAACAGATCAAAATTTCGAACCCTTTCGACCGGACAATGAAGACCTGGTTCCCCCAATGGCGCATGCTGGCGAGGGCTATCGTGTCCATTTTACCGGCTTGACTCATGATGAGCGAGGATATCCACAAATGTCAGCGGAGGCTCATCACCAACTGGTTACCCGCCTGGTAGAGAAGGTCCGAACCAATGCTGAAGCGATTATCCGTTATAAGAGCTACCATCTTGAAGATGCCAAAATCGTGGTGGTTTCCTATGGCTGCACAGCTCGTTCTGCTCACCATGCAGTAAGAGAAGCACGCCAATCAGGTATCCCAGTCGGGCTGCTCAGATTGATCTCCCTTTGGCCTTTCCCAGAAACTCTGTTCCACCAAATCGCTCAGAGTACCGATAGATTTATTGTCGCTGAGATGAACCTCGGCCAAATGAGCCGGGAGGTGGAACGCTGTATCAGGCAACCTGTCAGTGGTGTGTATCACGCTGGCGGAACCATGATTCCCCCTGACCCTATCCTTACAGCCATCCGAGAAGCTGCATGAACAACGTCCACCTGGTTGAAGAACATCCTTTAGATAAGATTATCCGTTCAGACCGCATGCCACATATCTGGTGTCCGGGATGTGGAATCGGTATAGCCATGCGCTGCTACGCTCAAGCGATCCTGAATTCTAATATCCCTGTAGAAAAGCATGTAGTTGTTTCTGGTATTGGTTGTTCCGGGAGAGTGGCAGGTTATATGAACCTTGACTCCTATCACACCACTCATGGGAGAGCTATTCCCTTCGCAACTGGACTCAAGTTGGTCAATCCAGAGCTAATGGTCACAGTCTTCAGTGGTGATGGAGATCTGGTAGCTATCGGCGGAAACCACCTGATCCACGCTGCCCGGCGAAATATAGATATAAAAGTAATTTGCATAAACAACTTCAACTTCGGGATGACCGGTGGTCAGGTCGGCCCGACCACGCCAAAAGGAGCTCGGGCTACCACAGCCCCTTATGGCAACCCGGAATTACCCTTCAATTTAATGTATCTAATGGCAGCTTCTGGCGCAAACTTTGTCTCCAGGTGGACGGTCCTGCATGTTCGCCAGGTAAAACAAGATATTTTGGAGGCTTTCACAAAACCAGGTTTTGCCTTCATCGAGGTGCTCGCACCTTGCCCGGTAGGCTTCGGAAAATCCAATAACATCGAAGATGGACTTAAGGAGATGAAACTATACCAAGAACGATGCTCCCTGGCATCAAACGGGGATGTGCGTAATGAAGACCTGGTGATCGATTTACGTGAGGACAAACCAATCTATGTTGGCAAATTTGTCGATTCGGAGCGACCACCCTATCAGCCATCCAGATTACCAAAGGATCAGACCTAACGATGAGAAAAGAAATTCGGATTTCTGGGTTCGGAGGGCAGGGTGTTGTCTTAGTTGGATACATCTTGGGTAAAGCTTTGGCAATATACGCCAAATACGAGGCAGTTATGACCCAAGCTTATGGGCCAGAGGCGCGTGGGGGCGCTTCCAGTGCCAACATCGTCATCTCCGATGAACCCATCGATTACCCTTTCGTTTTGAACCCAGACATACTGGTGGCTTTATCGCAGGAGGGTTATAACCGCTTCCGACCAACCATTAGAAAAAATGGCTTGATCTTAATTGATGATGGTTTAGTTAAACCCATTGAGAATGACGATATATACGGCATACCAGCTACTCGAATCGCTGAGGAGTTAGGCCGTCGTGTGGTGACCAACGTAGTCATGTTGGGTTTCATGACCGCCCTTATCGGACTGGTCCCAAGGGAGTCAGTTGAAAAAGCTATTGAGAGTTCCATCCGAAAAAAATTAGTGCCATTAAACCTCAATGCCTTTGAATCCGGCTATGAATACGCCTATCAGAATCTTTCTCACAGGGAAGTTCAAGTTATTAAAAATGTAATCACAGGTTAAGAGATTATTGGTGTGTAAGGCGTTTAAACCTCTAGCAAATCAGGAGGAAGAACCATGAGTGACTCAGTATTGGTAATTGGGGGAGGCATTGCTGGTATCCAGGCTTCTCTGGATCTGGCTAATGCAGGGGCGCGAGTAATCATGGTTGAACGCGAACCTACCATCGGCGGGGTTATGGCAGTCTTGGATAAAAATTTTCCCACTCTTGACTGCTCTATCTGCATAGAAGCCCCAAAAATGTCGGAGGTAGACTTACACCCCAACATCGATATACTCTCACCGGCAGAAGTCCAAGAAATCAAAGGAGAAGCAGGTAATTTTCAAGTTCTGATTCGTCAGAAATCCCGATTTGTTGGTGAGGGCTGCACACGATGTGGGGAATGTGCCAAGGTTTGCCCGGTGGTACTTCCGAATGATTACGATGCAGGCATGGCGACCAGGAGAGCCATATACACACCAATTCCCCAGGCTGTCCCAGGAACCTATACTATCGATATCGATCACTGCTTAAATGATCCCCCGAACTATATTCCTTGCAACCATTGTGTAGAAGCCTGTCAACCGCAAGTGATTGACTTCTTTATGCCCAGAGAGACTATCATCCAACTGCAGGTTGGCGCTGTGATCGTGGCAGCTGGCTACAGTATGTTGGATCCACGTCAATTGAAAGAATTTGGTTATGGATCACACCCAGACATCTTAACCAGTTTGGAATTCGAACGCCTGGTTAATTCAGCTGGAATTACCGGAGGGGAGATTCTACGCCCGTCCAATCGAGAACATCCCAAGAACATGTTGTTTGTCTTGTGTGTCGGGTCTCGAGACTACCGGTATCAGCGCCATTGCTCTCGGTTTTGCTGTATGGCTTCGATCAAGCATGCCTATCAAGCGCTCAATCACGGTATTCGGGATGTTAGCGTCATGTATATGGACCTACGCGCGTATGGAAAAGGGTTTGATGGTTTCAGGAAGCGGACTTATGATGAAGGTGCAAGGTTCATTCACGGGCGGCCTGCACACATAACGCCAACCCAGAACGGGGAGCTGCGTGTGCTCTATGAGGACTTGGAAAAAGCTGCTCGCATTGAAGCGGATTACGACATGGTTGTCTTGTCCAATGCAGTTACCCCTCCTGAAGGGTTGAATTTCCTGGCTTCACGGTTAAGTATCGAGCTTGATCAAGATGGCTTCATCCTCTCCCAAGAGAGCCAAGCTGGTTTGATCGCCACATCCAGACCAGGTATTTACACCGCCGGTTGTGCTTGTGGGCCTAAAGATATCCCCGATTCAGTGACTGAGGGAACTGCTGCGGCTGCTCTGGCTTTGCAGCACCTCACTTCCCGCTCTTGGCCTAAACCCCCCGAAATCGAAACAAAAACCGACATCGATATTCCGCGTGTTGGCGTCTTTGTGTGCCACTGCGGCAGCAACATCGCAAGTGTGATTGATGTTGCTCGGGTAGTTGAATTCTCCCAATCGTTACCTGATGTGATTTTTGCGACAGACCAGATGTTTTCGTGCGCAGGTAATACTCAGGAAGAGATCGAAAAAACTATCCGCGACCAAGACATCAATCGTGTCGTGGTGGCTGCATGCTCCCCTAAGACTCATGAGTATATCTTTCGAGGAGTATTGGCACGTGCCGGACTCAACCCGTACCTTTTAGAAATGTCCAATATCCGCAATATGGACTCGTGGGTGCACAAAGCTGAGAAAGAAAGCGCTACTATAAAAGCCATGGATATGGTCGCAATGGCAGTAGAGAAAGCCCGGCGCTTATCCCCTCTCTTCTCCACAACCTTACCATTGAGGCAGAGCACATTAGTAGTCGGTGGAGGCATCGCCGGTATAACTGCTGCTGCATCGCTTGCAAGACAGGGTTTCGATACCCATCTGGTAGAAAAGAATGACCGACTTGGTGGCATCGTTGCAAAACTAAACCAGATCGCTCCTTCTGGTGTTCTTACACAACAGTTGATTCAGAACCAATCACGTCAACTACAGCAATCAGGTGTTTCAATCCACCTGAAGACAACGGTAGAGACAGTCAGTGGGGTAGTTGGAAATTTCGAAGTAAACCTTTCCAACGGAGAACACCTAAACGTTGGTGCAATCGTCGTTGCCACTGGAGCTGTCCCATACTGTCCTTCAGAATTCAATTATGATTCAGATCCTCGGGTAATCACAAATCTGGAACTAGAACAGCTGATAAAGGATGAATATCCAACTGGAAAGCGAATCAGCTTTATTTCCTGTGTAGGTTCTCGCCAGGGTATTCATGGTTGTTCTCGTTACTGCTGCACATCAATGATCGAGCAAGCCATTCAACTGCAGCGACGTGGGAATAAGGTGCGCATCCTCTATAAAGACATTCGTACTTACAGCCGAAATGCTGAAGAACTTTACGAGCAAGCCATGCGAGCTGGAGTCCGCTTTTTCCGCTACTCACCTGAAAGCAATCCACAAGAAGCAATAGTCTGGATGGATGGCAGCTTAATCATGCATGACGACAACCTGGACGCAGATATCAAGATCCCCACAGACCTTCTCGTCCTTGTTGTAGGCATGAGACCAGTCGAAGATGGCTTGACAGAACAGTTAAAGCTCTCTCGCAGTGAAGATGGTACTTACATGGAACTGCATCCTAAATTAGGTCCGGTAGAGACAGCTATTCAAGGTGTGTTCCTGGCAGGTAGCAGTCAAGGCCCGAAAGACGTTCGTGAAGCAATGGCTCAGGCGATGGCCTCGGCTGGAAAAGTCGCTGCTTTGTTGTCTCGAGGTGAGATCGAAAAGGAACCGCTCATGGCTCGCCTGATCCAGGAGCTTTGTTCGGGATGTATGCGCTGTGTGAAGGTTTGCCCATACAATGCCATAGAGCAAATTGGCTCACCGGGCAAAGATGGGACTGTCAACATTAACACGGTAGCATGCATGGGCTGTGGTACCTGTGCAGCCGAGTGTAATTTCGATGCTATAGAGATGCCTTATTTCACCAAAGATCAAATTCTCTCCCAAATCGATGCTGCCTTACTCGAATATCCGGAGAGAAAATGCCTGGTCTTTACCTGCAATTGGTGTTCGTATGCTGGGGCTGATTTAGCTGGTATCGAGAAACGGCAGTATCCCACCTCTGCGCGCATCATCCGCACAATGTGTTCTGCTCGCTTCGAAGAAGAATTTATCGCGCGTGCATTTGAAAAAGGTGCAGGAGCAGTGCTGGTCACTGGCTGCCGTTTGACTGAAACCGGTTCAGACTGCCACTATAACTACGCCAACAAGCTGACTGCAAAACGATTTCAATACTGGTCGAGAAAATTTCAACGCAAAGGCGTTGCTCCTGAGCGTCTGCAGCTGCGCTGGATCTCAGCAGCTGAAGGCAAAGAGTTTGCCGAGAAGATCGCCGAAATGGATCAAGTGATCCAGCAGTACAATAAGGTGATTAATAAAGAGGAGCCAATGCATGCATCCTAGCGAACCAATAGTTGTTGACGACGAACTTCTCGAGAGGCTGGATCAATTAACCGGTGGTGCGATCAGCATATGTTATCAATGCGGGGTCTGCACTGCAGCATGTCCGTGGGGTTTAGTTCTTGAAGATACACTTTCTGTCCGCACTCTAATCCGCAAGGCACAACTCGGTCAATTTAATGGAAGTGAAGATCTCTGGTTGTGCACTACCTGCGCGGTTTGTCAAACTTCATGCCCAAGGGGAGTTGACATCCCCGATGTTTTTCGCAGCTTACGCAACCTGGCATGGGAACAACAACAACCAATGAAAGGGCTGCCATCATTGATGTGGTCACTCTATTGGAATGGAAATCCCTGGTTTCAGCCCCCCTCCCAACGAACTGAATGGGCTAAAAGTCTCCAAATCGCTGAGTTCGACCCTGATGAGCACGAGATCCTGCTCTATGTGGGCTGCACTTCATCCTATGACCGCCGGGCACAAAAAATTGCTAATGCTCTGGTACGCTTACTCCAGACAGCTGGTGTCCAATTCGGATATTTAAAAGATGACGAACCCTGCTGTGGTGAATCTGCTTTGAGCCTGGGACTTAAGCCCTATTTTGAAGAGATTGCAGAAAACACGGCAGCTGTTTTTAAAAAGAAGGGGGTTCATAAAGTCATCACCATCTCACCCCATTGTTACGACGTTTTTAAAAACCATTATCAACAGATCAATCCAAATTTTAAACCACTACATTACACCCAATTTCTGGTTGAATTGATTGAAAGTGGGCGATTGGAATGCACCAACTCATTCAATGGCAGAGTAACATTCCAAGATCCATGCTATCTGGGGCGATTGAACGATGAATACGCTGCACCGCGCACAATTTTAAATGCAGTGCCAGGGATCGAACTGGTTGAAATGCCATTATCCAGAAATGAGGCGCTGTGCTGTGGAGGCGGGGGTGGAAGAATGTGGCTCGAAACACCAGTTGGTGAACGCTTTTCTGATTTACGGGTAAAGGAAGCTGCCTCAATAGATGCAGATATTCTGGCAACAGCCTGCCCATTTTGCATTGTGTGCCTGGAAGACAGCGTGAAAGTCGCACAATTAGAAAACTTACAGGTGATGGATATCGCCGAAGTATTGGTGAATGCTTTATAATGGATTGATCGGGGAGGATGTTCGTGGTCGCATCTCTTTATGGAATTGAACAGGAAAATAAGGCAATATGGGTTTTCTTGGAACAAGAGAAAGGTGTCTTGGAACCAGTTTCGTTAGAGTTGTTGACTAAAGGCAGAGAAATGGCAGACCAGATCGGTTGGAGTCTGGCTGGTCTTTTGCTCGGAAATAATGTAGAGAGTCTCACTGCGCAGGCATTTTCGCATGGAGCCGATCAAGTTTACCTGGCAGACCACCCCCTATTAGAACCCTTTACGATTGAAGCTTATTCCCATGTTGTCTTTGACGGGGTAATGGACGCCAAGCCCAGCGTATTTCTGTTTGGTGCAACGCCTAACGGGCGTGATTTGGCTGCCAGGCTGGCTGTCCGCTTCCGAACTGGTCTTAACGCTGATTGCACTGACCTGCGTTTGGATATTCAAGGGGATCTGCTGGTGAGTGAAGTTTCCGGCTTTGGTGGCGGTGTTTTGGCTTTGATTGAAATGCGGCACCATCGTCCTCAGATGGCGACTGTTCGTCCGGGAGTGTTTTCGGTCTCACAAACGACCCCACGGCAGAAGCCTGGGGTTATCCCCCTTCCTGTAGCGCTGACAGAAGAGATGATTCGGACTCGTATCCTTCACCGGGTTGTGGGCGAAGTTGCCGATCTATCCAGAGCACCAATCTTAGTAGCCGGTGGCCGAGGCATCCAAAATAACTTCGAGATGACTCAAGAACTGGCAGACATAATGGGAGGTGAAGTTGGCGGTACACGCCCGCTCGTTGATGAAGGTTTTATTCCCCGAGAACGGCAAATTGGTCAAACCGGTGTTGTATGCAGTCCAAAGTTATCGATTTGTCTTGGAATAAGCGGTGCATTTCATTTTATTGTTGGTATTGACAAAGCCGACACGGTCATATCCATCAACTCAGACCCTGAGGCGCCGATCTTTGAATATTCGGATTACTGCATTGTCGCTGATGCAAACCAAATCATTCCCGAACTGATTGCCGCACTGCGTCCTGTCGAAGAGGTTCACCATGCCTGAACTCCATTCGGTAGTCTGCATGAAAGTCGTCCCAAAGCCTGAGGAAATCCGCGTTGACCCACAGACTCGCCAGCTAGATCGTCTTAACGTGCGCCATGAATTTAACCCCCCTGATATGAACGCACTCGAAGCCGCGTTGGTATTAAAGGAGCGTTTTGGTGGGTTGGTAAGCATACTCTCAATGGGACCTCCCTTTTTCGAGCCATATTTGAGAGCTGGTTTAGCTATGGGCGCTGACCATATTTACTTGCTCAGCGATCGAGAGTTTGGCGGAGCTGATACCCTGGCAACTACCTACACGCTAGCGGAAGGTATTAAGCAAATTGGTGGTGTGGATCTAATATTTTGTGGAGAGGAAACTTCTGATGGAGCCACCGGTCAGGTGCCTCCTGGCCTGGCAGAATGGTTGGATTACGCCCAACTAACTCTTATCACAGAAATTGATTTGGATTTATCAAAGCAGCGAGTGAGAGGTCACCGCTTGATAACCGGTGGTTACGAAATTCTTCAAACACCCATACCTTGTGTCATTTCAGTCAAAACTGGGTGCAATGAGCCGCGCTTTATGGATTATCGCATCAAACCTTGGGCATTCTCTGAAGGTAGGGTAACGGTCTGGGATACCTCTGCCTTGGAAGCTGATCCCGATTCTATAGGGTTAGCTGGTTCACCCACAATGGTAACAGAACTCGCCGCGGCTCCCTCCCGGGAACGTCAGCGGATCATGATAAAGGGATCATCTCAAGAAATCGTGCAGCAACTAACGAACCTTATTAAGGAGATACTTCACTAAACGTTCTTCATTTCTTAGACCCTAATCCCTAAAATACCCATTACAACTCCCCTTCTCAATCAAAAACGCAACCATTGATCTGGTTTGATGAGGGGAATCTCTAAAAAATTGGAGTAACAGGAAATGGCCTTTGGATATCATGGAAAGATACTGCATGTAGATTTAACCAAAGGGGATATTTCAACGGAAAACCCTGATGAAAGTTTTTACCGCCAATACATGGGAGGCAGTGCGCTGGGACTCTATTACTTGCTTACGCACACTGCTCCTGGAGTGGATCCCCTCAGCCCTGAAAACGTTCTGGTCCTAGCGTTGAGTGTCATCACCGGTGCACCCATATCAGGACAAAGCCGAATGACTGCTGTCGCGAAATCACCTTTGACCGGATGTGTGGGCGATGCGCAAAGCGGTGGCTTTTTTCCGGCAGAACTAAAATTTTCCGGATTTGATGCCATCGTGATCAAAGGCCGTTCCGAGAATCCAGTATATCTTTGGATCCATAATGGTGAGGTAGAAATTCGACCAGCTGGACACCTTTGGGGTTCAACCACAGGTCAAACTGAAGAAAAAATCAGAGAAGAGTTGGATGACAAGAAGATTCAAATCGCCCAATGTGGACCAGCTGGAGAACGTCTGGTACGGTTTGCAGCCATTATAAATATGTCAAACCGAGCTAATGGCCGCACAGGTATGGGGGCTGTCATGGGGAGTAAGAACCTCAAAGCTGTTGCTGTTCGTGGAAACAATAGACCACCTTTGGCTGACCGCCGTGGATTAATCGATTTAGCCCGACTTGGAGCAGATTCATTGGAAGAATCAGATTGCCATGGCTTGAGCCTGTTTGGGACGGCTGAAATTGTCAACTTTCAAAACAAGGAAGGTGGCCTGGTCACACGCAATTGGCAAAGCGGCTACTTCGAAACAGCTGGAGCTCTGGACGGCACAACAATGTCAAAAACGATCCTGAAAGAGCGAGATACCTGTTATGCCTGCTCGGTTCGCTGCAAGCGAGTTGTTGAAGTCAAAAATAGTCACCATCCAGTGAAGTCTCTTTATGGTGGACCGGAATACGAAACTATTTCAACATTTGGCAGCTATTGTGGGATTGACGACCTAGAAGCTGTTGCCTACGCCAACCAACTGTGCAATATGTACGGTATGGACACGATCTCATGTGGGGCAACCATTGCCTGGGCGATGGATTGCTTCGAACAGGGTATCTTAACCCTAGAGGATACTGGTGGGATCGATCTCCGTTATGGCAATCCTGAAGCAATGATGAAAATAACCGAAATGATCGCCAGGCGTGAGGGATTCGGAGATATCCTCGCAGAAGGATCCGCGCGCGCAGCAGAACAGATTGGTCGCGGCTCTGAAGACCTGGTTGTGACCGCAAAGAAACAAGAGCTGCCGGCGCATATGCCTCAAGTGAAGAGAAGTTTAGCGTTGATCTACGCAGTCAATCCTTTTGGGGCTGATCACCAATCCTCCGAACATGACCCCTCCTGGGAGGATTATCCCGAACGTATGGACCAGATTAGCCTGCCAAATCCACAAGCACCACGGCTGCTCAATAAAGAGAAAGTCAATTTTGCGCTGCGGACCCAACACTTATACTCATGTCTTGATTCAATAAACGTCTGCCAGTTTGTTTTTGGGCCATCATTCCAACTATATGACTCTCAGCAGCTAGTGGAAGCGGTATGCATGATTACAGGTTGGGATGTAACTCTGAATGAGCTGCTCCTATTAGGAGAGCGCAGGTTAAACCTGCTGCGGGCGTTTAATGGACGTGAAGGCATTGGTCGCGAGGCAGATACATTACCACAAAAGTTGTTTAAACCATTGGTGGGAGGTCCGACTGATGGTCTTTCAATCGATGCCCAGGAAATGAACCAGGCTCTCGATTGGTATTACTCAATGGCAGGTTGGGATACAACCAGCGGTCTGCCAACACGACAAACACTGGAGCAAATCAACTTGGAATGGGTGGCTGATATCCTCAATCAATAAAGGCTGGATCATATACCCAATTTCTCAATAGAGGTCAAGGATACCCACCAACCTTTAATGAGCATTCCAACTATATATTTAACCAATTTTCCAACGAAAAGGATTTTTCAAAATTTGTGAACATAGACACCATTACAAACGACATCGTCATTGTTGTTGCAGAGGACCATTCGAACACAGCCGGCACTGCTGCCACCAACTTCACGATGAAAAGCCAACCTTCCAATGCATGTACCAAACCAAAGAAGAACAGGTTGCGGAACTCGAAAGGTTATTGAAAGATCTAAAGCTCGAAGTGCAAGCAGTCGAGGAGCTGCTGGTTGACCTGAAAAGATAACCCCGTTCTAAAAAAATAAGAAAGCATGCCGACCAATCTCCCACCCGAATATTTTGTGGCTGATAAGAGATACCGCCAGGCTCAATCCTCTGCGGAGAAAATCGCCTGCCTGGAAGATTTAATCAGCACAGTGCCTAAACACAAGGGCACTGACAAACTGCGGGCAGACTTACGCCGCCAGCTTTCGCGCTTAAAACAAGATCACCAATCCCGAAAAAAGCATGGTGCCCACCAGTCGGCCTTCCATATTGACAAAGAGGGGGCTGGGCAGGTTATGGTGATTGGAACTGCTAACGTCGGAAAATCTTCACTGGTTGCCGCATTAACCAATGCAGAACCGGAAATCTCACCTGCCCCATACACAACCTGGAAACCCTCACCGGGCATGATGCTTATCGAAAACATTCAAGTCCAATTGGTTGATACACCTCCTTTAGACCGCGATTTCGTTGAACCGGCTCTTTTCGACCTCATCCGCAGGTGTGACTTGATTTTGCTGCTGGTAGATCTTCAAGCAGATCCACTCGAGCAAATGGATCAGATTTTGTCCATATTAGAAAACAATCGCATAGCTCCATATCACTTCAAGAATCACCCCGAAGATCAAGAAAGGTTCAGCTTTATCCCTGTGGTCATCTTAGCCAACAAATGCGACGATGAAAATATGGACGAAACCTTCGAAATCTTTTGTGAGCTCTTCGAGGGAGAATGCCCTGTCATACCCATTTCTGCGAAAACTGGGCGTAATTTTGAAGCGTTAAAGACCCGCGTGTACCAAGAGCTCAAAATAATTCGCGTTTACGCCAAACCACCCTGGCAAGAAGCCGATATGGACACACCGTTTGTGCTGAAAAAGGGTAGCACAGTAATCCAATTGGCTGAAATGGTTCACCGCGACTTCTATGACAACTTAAAAACCGCCCGCGTCTGGGGCAGCTCCCAATTCGACGGTCAGATGGTCCAAAGGGACTACGAACTGCAGGATGGGGATATCGTTGAGCTGCGAATTTAATCAGCTGCAGCCGCTACCTCCAGGTCTGATATACAGTTTGGGCAGCGGACAGCCTTTATCGGTATGGTGGTCATACAATACGGGCACTCTTTCGTTGTCTCCGGTTCTGGAGTTTCTTCCTTCTCACGTTTAAGGCGGTTGAATTGTCGTATCACCAGAAAAATCACCAATGCTATGATCAGGAATTCCAAAACTGCGTTAAAGAATAAGCCATAATTTATCGTAGCTGCCCCCGCCTCCTGTGCTTCAGCCAAGGAGGTATAAGTTGTATCAGATAAATTAAGATAAAGGTTAGAGAAATCAACCCCACCGAGTAATAAGCCAATTGGTGGCATGACGATGTCATTCACGAGGGAAGTAATAATACGACCAAAGGCTGCCCCAATTATGATGCCAATTGCTAGATCGATAACGTTACCACGCATGATAAAAGTTCTGAATTCTTTGAACATTACACCCTCCCGGGTATATTTAGCAATCTTTCTAGATTATGTTTATCGATACCATTCAGGTCGAATTGGAATTTTCTAGCATCAAGAAACAATTATACAGCCTAACGCCCTATAATCCATTTGTTGAAGAGATACAAATAGATAAAAAAAGCTGTTCATTCAACTAATTAATTACTCGCCGTAAAAATTCTATGACGATCCTTCCATTTTCTTGCATATGTTCATCTAAAGATCGAATAAAAGATTGGATAACCATGTTGTAGTGATTTTCTGATCCCTCGAACGTGGTGATGAATTCCTTTAACCAAGCCAATGGCCATTCTAATATTTCAATCTCTCCAAAAGCCAACCCGGCTTCGATATGATCGAAAATATAGTCTCTGGTATCTTTTGCAAAACCATTGCTGATATCACCATTTGTCTCTATGACACTTGTCTCTATAGCAAAACGCTTGATCTGATAATCTTTGAGAGCCTTTTCATACTCAATTTTTAGCGGTTCTATTTGAGGGGGTGACTGTGGGGCACGCACGAGCCTTTCGACCACTTTTGTGATATCTTCAATCTTCTCCCCTAAGTAATGACCAGGGATGTGTTCAACCAAAGATGGAATGACGTTGAAAATCCCACCACCGAAAGCCATAGAAACTTTAAATTGGTCAAGAAAACTTGCCAGCTCAACGAGAGAATTAGCAGCTGGTAGTGTCTGAGCTATAGCTAAACTAAGAACCGGCTTAACAGTATGAATGGTGGCTTCCAATTTCATCAAAGGAACATTTGCACCTAGATAGATTACCTCCCATCCCTGGCGGCGAAGTAAAAGCGCGGCGAGCAATAAACCAAATTCATGCGTTTCACCTGCCGGGCATACTGCTAACAAGACCCCCTCTCGCGACGGAGGAGGAGCCGCGTTGAGTAGGAGATGCAGCCGCTTTATTGCCTGCGCGGTGGCAAAATGTTCCTGCTGCACTGAAACAGTTCCCTGGAACCACCTTTGCCCAATTTCGGATAATCCTGATTGGAGAATTTCAAAGCAAACCAATTCCGGTGGAGCAATCGCAAAAGCTTGAGTGATCACCATATCCGCGGCCTGTTCATTAAAATTTAGGCACGCATCGATCCATTCCTGGCGCAATAACTCCAGAGAGGAACGGTCAACTGTTGGGAGAGGTTGGCTTAATGATTCAGCATGGAGTGGATCTTGTCCACTGTCTTCTAGACCTTTCCACAACTCAACCGCCCGACTGATGCTCAACCCCTCTTTTTGACGTTCTATGAGCCAATTAATTGTGCGGACATCCCTCAAAGTATATAGACGGTGACCACCAGCCGACCGCTTAGGCTTTGGAAACCCATAGCGTCTTTCCCACGCACGCAACGTCTCAGGCTTTACCCCAGTTTCCGAGACTACCACTTTTAAATTGTAAATCGGTGAATTTTCGTCCATTATTCCAATCCAACTGATTAAAACCCTGGTCCCCGTTTTGGCAATTCAATCTAAGGAGACTGTTGAGGTTCTAATCTGATGCAAACTCTCGATCCTTAATGGTTTCTTCTTATTTATATCTTTACGATTGTGTCAGGCAAGTATGTCACAACCGAAGTCCTGAAAATTTTAACACAGATACTATTGCGTGTCAATAATTTGCACAGGATTTATTGATATACTATTTACAATTGCTGGTTTCTATCCAATTGATTTCGCAATTGTCCCTTTTAAAGAGATAGACATCGAGAGATCTAGAAATAATTGCTATTCCAAGGATTAAATCTAACCAGATTCATTCATGGGCTCATATTGATTTATTAAAAGAATAATATCAAGGTATGGGGACTTCAATCAACAATTAGAGTGAAAATTACAGCAGGAAAGTAAAGGGTTCAATAAATTAAGTTCTACCCAAAGTTGTTTTCCCCTGAGTAGTTTTCCTTCTAAGCACCATCAAGGTAATATCATCCAATCTGGTATTTGAACCAGCAAAATCATACACTGCAGAAATTAATTCATCCTGAATTTCTTGAGCTGAATTCCAGCTACGCTCTCTGATTGTACGGATAATTTGTTCCTGTCCAAACAGTTCCCCCCGTTGATTCTGAGCTTCAATCACCCCATCCGTGTAAAGGAGCATCCAGCTTCCTTGAGGAATGGTTAGACTGGCAGCAGTCCATTCAGTTTCCTCGGATATTCCCAACGCCATCCCGGAGGACCTCAATTCCTTCACCTCGTATTCTTTCCCCGGCACAATAAGAAATGGAGGTGGATGTCCGGCATTACAATAGTTCAGCTTTCCCGTATCGACATTAAGAACCCCATAGAATAAAGTAACAAACAATCCTGCATTTAGGTCTGTAATAATTCTACGGTTTACTTTCGCTAATAGATACCCAGGTAGATCAGTGTACATACCCGCATAAGAGCGAATTAATGTGCGGCTCATGGTCATCAAAAGGGCAGCACCCATACCCTTATCAACCACATCTGCAATTACAATACCCATACGACCACCTGGCAGGGAGATGAAATCATAAAAATCCCCGGAGGTCTCATGTGCCGGCTTCCACGTCGCTGCAATTTCCCAATTTGGAATCTGGGGAAGCGTCTCAGGTAAGAGGCTTCCTTGGACACGTCCTGCAAAGATCAATTCCTGACGTCGCAAGCTAACCGTGTATAAAGCTCGCGCTGCCTGGTTGAGAAATCCCAGCAATTGAAAATCGATCTCACGCGGGTCAGAAAACCGTTCCTTACCCAAATCCCCACTGATCGTAACCACACCTATAGGTTTGCTCCCTGGAACAGCTAATGGAATTGCCCTATATAACTTCCCATGGATCTCGTGACTTCTCAATGGAATCTGCTGGCGAAAAGCCCGGGCTTCTAGACGATCCTCTGCAATCGGAATTTTAAAATTCTCCTCGTTATCAAGGAGAATATTTACCTCGGGAGATCCAATTAGATGGAGATGTTTTTCCTGAGGCATGTGATACCAAATCTTTGCTTCATGCACTTCAAAGGCAGCCCTCAACCCACGACGAAAGAAATGAACAGCTTGATTTAGGTCTTGGGAAGCGTAGATGGCATTGATGATCGCGGTTATAACATCTGTCTGAGATCGTTGATTCCCCTGTTTAATACTTGCTTCCAGATAATCAATAGCTGAATCCCACAACCCTGCCATGGCCAGGACATGCCCAACCCGAGCTGGTGAGAAATGCTGTTTTAGAAAACGGCGGTAAATTAAATTTGCAAGCCTATAGCCATCTCCTTCAGTCCTCTCGACTACGCCAGTCAAGTACAGCGGATCAAGGTCGGGCGATAACGGCAACGGGAGTCTGGATCGCGGGACAATGTCCTGTTCCATCAATAATAAGATGCAGTGTAGCAGATCGGGGTTCTCCTCGATAATTCCAACAGCTACGACCAACGGAGCATATTGAACGACCTCGTCTCGCAAGAATCGTTCTACGACATCGTTGACATCTTTAGCACGCAGTTTATTGTCCAGGCGAGAATTTGCAATTTGCACACAACTTTGGCTGATCCTGTGAATCAAATAAATATCTCCACTGGTCGCCTGCAGCAAGCGCTCAAGCGCTGGTTTGGTAGGATTTACTCCTTGTTGAGATAGATACTCGAGGGTTAATTCCAGACTATCATGAGCTGTCAGGTGGCTTACAAACACCCGGTTGGCAATCCCCCGAAACGGGGATGATTCGCCGACTGCCAGCGTTGCAAGGTTAAGCGCACCGGAAACGATCGCGATTACACGCTTATCCAAAGATTGTTGATCCATATATGCAGCTCTTAAGGAAGTCAACAAAGCTTGGACCAGGTCTGTAGGAAGCGCTTCAAGCGGATCGAAGATCAAGACCAGATCGCTCCCACTAGCATTCAGGCAGTCTGAAAGGAATGCCCTGAAGTCTGCACTACTGGCTATGTTGTTGTCCCTTGTGTTCAATTTAAAACCATTATTTTGGGAAAATCTCATCCTGATTTTTTGGATAATATCAGCAAAGAAGGCTTGTTGGGTAGTAGTGTTTATAGTGAGCAAATCGATATATGCACATTTCCATCCCAAAAGTTTAGCTATGTAACTCTCGAGGTAATGCAACAATAAAGTCTTGCCTGATAAGCGCGGGCCGAGCAATGCGCAGTTAATTCCCTCCTCAACTGAATTGATAATTTGCTCCACTGCCTGCCGGTGGTATCGAGCCGCGGCAGGTGCCTCCATATGGAACTCAGGAACGTTCATAACCCTCTTCCTTGACTTTTCGGAGCAAGTAATTCAAATCGTACGCATGCTGAAGCACCCTGGTAAAAACTGGTGAAGCAAAATAGTAGTCCTTGCCCTTCCGATGGATTACTCCCGCTAACGATAAGACGCTGCAAGCCTCGTCTAGATCTTTCTGCTTCAACACTATGCCGTTGGCTCTCAATGTATCATCAATCTCTGGTTGGCTAAATCCCTCAAAACCCGCTTCTTGTGAGGATGACAATAGTGCATATACCAATGCCTTTTCTCGGTTCTCTGTATTCTGCATAAATGAGGTTAGAAGGTGGCTTGTAAAACCTTCATCTGAATATACATCGATGAGACTTTCGGGGCTGATCTCTCGTTCCCCGCTTTGGTCGAGATGCCGCAACAGAATCAAACAGTAGTACTGGATCAGATTAGGCTGTCCAGCAGTTTCTTCGTAGATTTGACCGATGACCTGTTCTTCTTTTTTAATTCTCACCCGCAGGTTCTCCATCGGCACCCCAATTAATTCACGTGCCTGTTGGCGCGTAAACTCGCTCAAACGGATCTCCTGTGCAAAATTATAGAAGGGTGAGTCGAGCAAATATTGCTCCTGCATGGCTTCACGAAAACCAGCAATAATGTACTGGCAGGCTCCTTTATTGGAGGAGGCTCTCAGCATCCGAAATAATTCCCAATCACCTCGCTGCATGACCACCAGGTTATCGACTTCGTCTAGTAAGAAAATAATCTTTGACTTATGAACCTTGCTCATCCTTTCCAAGAAATTTGGAAAGAAAAAGACATATTTCTGCATAGACAACCTAGGCAGCTCACGTGGGTTGAGTTTGCGTACTACCTCACGGATGTAATCGTCGGTGGAAAGTAGGTCACTGCATTCCAGATATACCACTTGGAGGTTAGATTCACGTTCGTTCAGAACGCGTTCGGTTTCACGGAGTAGCGAAGTCTTACCAATGCGGCGAATTCCCAAGATGGCATGGTTAGTATCCGGATTCGCCAAAATTCGGTTGATCTCATGCTCGCGACCAAAGAACCGGCTGCCAGTGACTGGGGATCGTGTTTCATAAGGAGATAAGGAAGAAATGGGTACCTGCACTGAGATAAGATCCAGCAATTCACCGCTTGGGCGTCGGGATTGGATAATACTCTTTTGTTCATCACTGCCGATTAATACCAGGCTGTTGTTGAAATTAGATCTATACCGCATAAGAGGGGAGCGGTTTCCATCCAATAGAACCAACACAATCTGACGGCTGAGGCTGCGCTCACGGACCACATCTTCCAGGCTTTGCATCACATGATGTGACGGTATCCCGTCCAGGTCCTTAGTTTTGATCCAAATAACCGGAGTGCGATTAGTGAGACGCAGCTTCCAGGAAGAAAGGTCAACGTAAAACAGCTCATATCCCAGGATCGCTTTACCTTCCCGGACTGTGTAACCTAATTCTTCATGCAGCAATTTAAGCAATCGCGGCCAATTTTTCTGCATTTATTGGAAATTCTCCTTTGGCGTTTGAGAACATCCACTTATTTTAACCCAAATCATTAGCTTCCCCACCTTATTTATAAGCATGAGACTTTCTACCTTTACCAGTGAATGATACGCTTTGTTTGGAGAACGAATCTCAAGGTGCTGAATGAAAAATACAAAGCTATTGATTCAAAATTGGTAAAGTTCATGTATAATACATCATACATTATTCAAGTTCAACCCAGATTTTCTTAAGTTCCCACTTTTCCATGTCTGCTCCTCACCCCGTCCCATTGCAGAAATCCTCCCTCAGGAATGAGATTTTCGATTTCTTATCCGATCAGATCGTCATCGGGAATTATACCCCCGGGCAGTGGTTGCGGCAGGACGAGATCGCAACCCAATTAGGTGTCAGTCAGACTCCAGTCAGGGAAGCGCTGGACTTATTGGTCTCAGCCGGGCTGGCAGAACGGTTACCCTACCGCGGAGTGCGGGTCATCAAAGTAAGCCAGGACGAACTAATCGATATTTATGTATTGCGGTTAGTACTCGAGATGGCAATTGTCCGCCTTGCAATCCATAACATCTCACCCGAACAGCAGCAAAGAATCCATCAGATCCTTGAACAAATCAGCGAACTGCATACCCTCAACGATATTTCCCAACATCGCCGTTTGAATAAGCAGTTTCACCAAACCATTGCTGAAGCAAGTGGAAACAAGCAACTCGAAGCACAATACAAAATGGCAGCTAACCGATTTCCTGAGTGGATGCTTTACGATCACATCGTCCGAAACCCGCAGATCCTGGAAACCATTTTCTCCAAAGAACTGCTGGAACATCGCGCCATCGCTGAGGCGCTCGCATCCGGCGATAGCATTCTGGCATTATGCAGGACACTCGATCATTTACATGGGTTGAGAGAAGATTTCGCTCATATAACAGGTATTCCTGTCGACACAATGAAAGAGAAAGAATCTCAACTGGGAATACACCAATTCATCCAAGCACTGAAGATTGGAGAAAACAATCCACAATAGGAAGGATAATTTTATGCACACTAACCTTTTTGAAGATATGAGGCAAAGCATCATCGATGGGGATGCTGAAACTGCCGCCGAGCTGGCGCAAAAATCCATAGATCAGGGCATCGATCCGCTTGAGGCAATCAACAAGGGTTTTGTTGTTGGTGTAGATCATGTTGGCAGCCAATTTAGCTGTGGAAACGCATTCCTTCCGGAACTGGTAATGGCTGGTGAAGCGATGAAGGCAGCTATAAAGGTGCTGGAACCAGAAATGACCAAGACTGGGGCACAGCGGCAGATGCTTGGTAAAGTAGTCCTTGCGACGGTTGAAGGTGATATCCACGATATCGGCAAGAGCTTGGTCGGAACAATGCTTTCTTCCAGTGGGTTCGAAGTTATCGATCTAGGAGTTGATGTGCCAATCACAACGATCGTTGAACAAGCGCGGCAGGTCGATGCTGATATTGTCGCAGTCAGCTCCCTGCTGACAACTACCATGGTGCGTCAAAGAGATGTAGTTGAAGCGTTGGAAGATCTGGGACTCCGCCCAAACACCAAAGTGATGGTTGGAGGCGCTCCAGTGACCCAGGATTGGGCAGACGAAATTGGTGCGGATGGATACAGTGAGGATGCGGTTGGCGCGGTCAGCGTAGCGAAAAAATTGGTGCAAAACTGAGGAATAGAGCAATGACTGCAAAGATTAAATCCATTTCCAACCCACGCCTGAAGCTGGATATCCTAAGTCCGGAGGACGTAGCGCGCCTGCATACAGCCACATTAGAAGTAATTGAAACTGTAGGAGTTCGTTTCCCTTCGCAGAAAGCTTTAGATATTTGGGAAACCCATGGCGCAAAAGTCGATCGGGACACAATGACCGTCAAAGCTGATGGTCAACTTATCGAGCAGGCCCTTCAACATGCCCCAAGTTCTTACTCGCTGGCTGCCCGTAACCCTCAGCAAGATTTACCGCTGGATGGAAATCACGTTTACGTAGGCACCGATGGATGTGGGGTTGAAGTGATCGATCTGCATTCAGGCCTTCGCCGCCGGTCAGGTCTAAAGGACGTGGAAGAAATCGCAATAGTTGCCAATTACCTGGAGGAAATCGCTTTCCACTGGGTACCTGTATCAGCTCAGGATTATCCTCCGGAAACACGCGGCTTACACGAATTGCACGCCATCTGGGAAAATTCAACCAAACATGTCCAGACCGAAAGCATTTATTCAGAGAGAGAAGCTCAGGCAGCAGTTGAAATGGCTGCCGCGATAGCAGGTGATCATCAATCGCTTAGAATTCGCCCACTGCTTTCCATCATGCAGTGCACTGCCTCGCCTCTGGGTCAAGATGGAGGCAGCCTGGAAGCAGCTCTGGTAGCTGCCGAGGCGGGTTTGCCAGTGGGATTTATGACGATGGCATCTTGCCTGACAACCGGACCAGCCACTATGGCTGGAACGCTGGTGGTAGGCAACGCTGAGGTGATCAGTGCAATGGCATTAATTCAGCTAGCTTTTCCAGGAGCGCCCGTTTTTTATGCAGCAGCCCAAACCGCTTCAGATCTGCGCACTGGCGCTTATACCGGTGGGGGTCCGGAGGACTTTCTCTTCGGGGCAGCCACAAACGTTTTGGCGGATTTCTACAACATCCCGCTCTCGATGGGCTCTTTTGCAACAGGTGCAAAAGAACCTAACTGGCAGGCAGGCATCGATAACAGCTTGTCCACATTCATGGCTTGCGTAGTCTTGTCTGATATGCTCTTGGGAGTTGGTTTCCTGCATGGTAGCCGTATCTGGTCTTATCAACAAATGTTGTTGGACTGTGAGATCTTTAACATTATCCACAAAATGATGGAGGGCATCCCCATCAATGAGGAGACCTTAGCCCTGGACACGATTCGGGCAGTCGGACCGGGTGGAAACTTCCTCGCCCAGAAACACACCCGTCAGCATATGCAGGATATTTTTCTACCTCAATTCATGGACCGCCGCCCGTACAATGAATGGGAAGAAAAAGGCGATGGGCCTCCAGATTGGGCTGGTGAAAAAGCCAGGGATATCTTGGCAAAACATATCCCTGAACCATTAGACCCGCGACTTTCAGCTGAACTTCTCAAAATAGTATCTGCGTTGGAGAGTAAGTAAGTTATGCAACCCACAATCAAACTGCTCCCCGAAGAACTTATCGATCGAATTCTGGATGAAGCATTCCAATTGATGGTGAAAACTGGTATCAAAGTGCAGTCTTCTGAAGCCAGAAATTTATTATCCGAGGCGGATGCCAGGATTGATGAGGGTAATAATATAGCCTACATTCCCGAAAAAACCATTCGCCAGGCTTTGCAAAGTACACCTCAAGATTTCTCATTATACAGCCATGCCGGTGAAGCGGCTGTTCATTATGGCGGTGATCAGGTTCAATTTGATCCTGGTTCTTCTGCTGTTCACATGCTCGATTCGGATACGCTCGAACACAGACCTGCAAGAACTTCGGACTTGATCAGGTTAGTTAAACTTGCTGAGAAGCTTCCTCAATATGAAGCCCAATCCACCGCAGTCGTGTGCAGCGAGATCCCTAAAGAGATCGGTGATTTGTACCGTTTATATATTGTCCTGCGGTATTCAACCAAACCGATCGTTACCGGGGCTTTCTCAATCAAAACCCTCAAGTATATGATCGAGATGCTGAAGATAATGTGTGTGGGTCAAAAGGGGTTAAATGAAAAACCGAGAGCAGTGTTCGATGTTTGCCCATCCCCACCATTGATCTGGAGCGAGTTTGGATGTCAAAATTTGATCGAGCTGGCTAAAGCAGGAGTTCCCACGCAGATCGTTTCAATGCCGCTGGCTGGGGCTGCCGCTCCAGTCACGCTGCTTGGATCTGTAGTACAGCATACAGCCGAGTGCCTTAGTGGTATTACCATCCACCAGCTGGCTCGACCCGGTGCGCCAATTGTTTGGGGGGGCGCGCCTGCAATTTTTGATATGCGTCAAGGCACCACGCCGATGGGCGCTATGGAAACAGCCATGATTGATGTCTGTTATGCTCAGGTAGGCAAATCTCTAAACTTGCCTACTCACACCTACCTCGGCGCAAGCGACGCAAAAATCGTCGATTATCAGGCTGGTTTGGAGAGCGGCATCAGTGCAGTGATTGGCGCCCTCGCAGGCATCAATATGATCTCAGGAGCAGGTATGTTGGATTTCTTGGCCTGTCAAAGCATTGAAAAACTGGTTATAGATGCTGAAGGGATCGCTATGGCAAAACGCTTGCTGGAAGGTGTTCAGGAACGTACCAAACCTCTGGCTTTACAAATGTTCACTGGAATCAATTTCAAGGGTGATTTTCTCAAACAAAAAATTACCCGAGAGTTATTTCCTTTGGAACAACATATTCCCTCTCCGGTTATCGATCGCAGCTCGATCCGCGGTTGGCAGTCGGAGGGCAGCCTAGACACCTTCTCACGCGCCAAGAAACACGCACAACAACTGCTGGCAGGTTACCAAACCCCGGATTTGCCTGCTGAAGGCCTAAAAGAACTCGACCGTCTGGTATTTTCTTTGGCCAAAGAGTCTGGCGTTGACGATATCGAAGCATACATCCAGGATTAATCACAAGAAAATCAGGTTTTTTTTGATCTATTGCTTCACCATTGGAGGAGAGGGATGACCGACCAGTTCAGGTTTGGGGGAGAAATAGTCTGGAGACCAGACTCGGAATACATCGAGCGCGCCAACTTGACCCAATTCATGCAGCTGCACCACATCAGCAGTTTTGATAACTTGATGCAGTTATCCACTGCAGATGTTGCTTGGTTCAGTGACGCAGTTTTGAAATACTTGGATATTCAATTCCACCATCCTTATTCGAATATCCTGGACATCTCCAAGGGGATCGCCTGGCCTGAGTGGTGTGTAGGGGGCAAACTTAACATCGTTTACAATTGTATTGACAAGTACATCGGCACGCCGGTCGAGAATGACACTGCCCTGATAAGCGAAACAGAACAAGGCGAAATTTGCCGGCTCTCCTATGGTGAACTCTACAGGCAGGTAAACCAGGCTGCCAATGCCTTACGCTCGATTGGGTTAACTAGGGGAGATGCAGTTGGTCTGTATATGCCCATGACTTGCGAAATCATTGTGGCGATGCTGGCAATTGCAAAGATTGGGGGAATTATCCTACCGTTATTTTCTGGGTACGGCAGTGGTGCTATCGCATCGCGGCTGGTAGATGTAGGCGCTAAAGCGCTTTTCACTGTAGATGGGTTTCAGCGGAGAGGTCAGCCAGTTATGCTGAAACCGATCGCCGATCAAGCTACCCAACTGACCCCCACATTAGAACACATTATCGTCTTGAAGCGCAACAATCAGCAAGTTGACATACTCCCTGGTCGAGATCATTGGTGGCATGAACTCATAGATGGACAACCAACGGAAGCTACCACCGAAATAACCGCAGCAGAAGATGTGCTCATGATCCTGTTTACATCTGGGACAACCGGAAAACCCAAAGGTGTCGTCCATACCCATTGTGGATTTCCAGTCAAAGCGGCTCAAGACATGGCATTTGGCATTGATATTCACCGAGGTGACCGGCTTCATTGGATAACTGATATGGGTTGGATGATGGGCCCGTGGTTGGTATTCGGCTGTTTGCTCTTGGGTGGCACTATTGTCGCATACGATGGAGCTCCAGACTATCCCAGGCCTGACCGCCTGTGGGATATGGTTGAGCGCCATAAAATCAACACATTGGGGGTTTCTCCCACCTTAGTACGTGCCTCGATCAGCCAGGGTGAAGAACCCTTCCGGAAACACGATCTCTCCTCGCTGCGTTTTTTTGCTTCTACCGGAGAACCCTGGAACCCTGACCCGTGGATGTGGTTATTCAAACGGGTCGGCAAATCCAAGCGACCAATCATCAATTATTCAGGCGGGACAGAAGTTTCTGGAGGCATTCTGATGGGCAACCCATTACAGCCGCTCAAACCTTGCGCCTTCTCAGCTCCTTGTCCAGGAATAGCTGCAGATGTCTTTGATGAGAACGGCAACCCCATCCGCAACCAGGTCGGTGAGCTGGTCGTTAAAGCTCCATGGATTGGCATGACGCGTGGATTCTGGGACGATCCAAAACGATATGAAGAGACATATTGGTCGCGTTGGCCTGGAGTTTGGGTTCATGGAGATTTTGCAGCTGTTGATTCCGACGGGATGTGGTATATACTCGGTCGCTCAGACGACACGATAAAATTGTCTGGGAAACGCATTGGCCCGGCTGAAATCGAATCGCATTTAGTCAGCCACCCAAGTGTTGTCGAAGCAGCAGCCATCGGGGTACCGGACGAAATCAAAGGTAATTCTTTGGTTGTCTTTTGTGTACTAGTTTCGGGAAGTAAACCTTCTAAGTCATTAGCTGAACAGCTAAAAACCCATGTCATTAAGTCTTTGGGAAAACCCCTAACCCCAAAAGAAATATTATTCGTGGAAGATCTGCCAAAAACTCGCAACGCCAAAGTAATGAGACGAGTTATCAAAGCTGCTTACCTCAACCAACCTCCTGGTGATACCTCCTCATTAGTTAATCCTGAATCTGTTAAGGCGATCAGGAAAATACGACCAATCCTTCGGACATCAAAAGGAGAGAGTTGAGAATAATCATCATTTGAAGACATGGGAGTGATTCTTCAATACAAGCCGCTCGATGCTGAGGATTTGGAAATGCAAATATTTTTACAAAATAATCACAAAAACATTATTAAGTCATAATTCCATGTGGAGCAGAATTATGAATTTCAATAATGTCTCCAAAATTCTAATCCTGGGATTTACACTCTTTGCTTGCCAGGTGGTGCTCTCACCGCCCGATCTGATCCCCTCTGCGACTGCTCAACAACCATTTAATTTTGCCACCTCGTCCTTATTTTAAACCCGGCTAACTCAGGTATGATTGGTGGTGGATTAATTTCTGCGGGAGTAGTTGGCTTAGATCCATTCGAACGAACTCTCTTGATCGATTTCCAGAATGAAAACGGCAGCTTTATCGCCTCAACAGTCATCACATTGGCCTCCAAATTGGGAAAATATCGAATATTCAAGTTTGAAATGGCATATACGATTGACTCCCCCCAAACAGGACGGGTATTAGTCCGAGACCCCAGCCCGGCTTTTCCAGGCGATCTGCATCTAAGCAGTGTAGATGTCAGGTTGGAACCCTGATTATGACAAAATGCAGATCTTGAATGGAAGAATAGGCATGTCATTAGTCATTTCTATTTAGGCAGAGATTTCTTCCATATGATAAGAATTTCAAAATTTGGTCCGGTAACCCGTTTTGATCTGGCGCGTACCTTGACTGGGAGAGGACGCTACTGGACAACCGCATATTTGCTGGATTCCATCATGATAGACACAGGCTGCGCTCACACCTGTGAGGAACTGCTTGATATGCTATCTGAAAGTCACCTCACCAAGATTGTAAACACCCACTCCCATGAAGATCATATCGGCGCCAATGCTGCTCTAAAACGGGACAACCCCTCCGCAGATATATTGGCACATCCTCAAGCGTTGAAGGTATTGGAAGATCCACACCGGAACCAACCGCTTCATCCCTACCGGAGATTTTTCTGGGGATGCCCAGAAGCTTCTCAAGGCAAACCACTTGTAGATGGTGAAATGATCATAAGCGAAGGCTTTCAGCTTCAGGTGATCTATACTCCTGGTCATAGCCCAGATCATCTTTGTCTGTATGAACCTGAGAAGTCCTGGTTATTTACTGGGGATCTTTTTGTTGGCGGCAAAGATCGCGCCTTACGTCAAGGTTGTGATATATGGGGAGTGATTGCCTCTTTGAAGAAAATCGCTGCCCTACCAATCAGATACCTCTTTCCGGGCAGTGCTCGGGTACGAACTAATCCAACTGAAGAATTGGAAACAAAGATCAATTATCTGGAGGAATTAGGGCATAAAGTGATTGATCTGCACCGAAGAGGTTTGAGTACAGGTGAAATTGCTCGATTGACCTGCGGGACACCCATGTTTGTCGAAGCCATTACATTGGGTCATTTTACTCGTCGGCACCTGATTCGTTCTTACCTCACCTAATCCTACCAGCCTTGTAGTTAAAGAAAATGCCAACCGACCGAATCTCCGTGTCAATATTTTGTTACAAAAACTGTGAATAAGCTTATAATAATATCAAAGGATACAGACAAGCTTACTAAACAACAGGGGAACGCGAGACATCAATATGGCAAACAGTAAATATATACTGGCCATTGACCTGGGAACCTCTGGACCAAAAGTTGCTTTAGTTTCCACATTTGGTGAGATTCTAGTAGTTGAATCCGAAAAAATACCCCTTCACTTGCTTTCTGGAGGGGGTGCAGAACAGTCTCCACAAGATTGGTGGAAAGGCATTAAAACTGCCACCCACAAGATTCTGTCTCAAAATCTTGTGCCCGTTGATGACATCCTTGCTATAAGCTGCACAGGTCAATGGTCAGGCACGGTCGCGGTTGATCAATATAGTCAACCCTTGATGAATGCCATCATCTGGATGGATACACGTGGTGCCGAATATGTCCGGGAATTAATCAAGGGATTTCCACAAATCCAAGGCTATGGCGTATGGAAGACGCTTAATTGGGTAAGACTGACCGGGGGATTACCAGGTAAAGCGGGCAAAGATCCTATCGCTCACATCCTATACATAAAAAATGAATTTCCTGACCTATATCAGAAGACATATAAGTTCCTGGAACCAAAAGATTATTTGAATTTGGTATTGTCCGGTCAATATGCTGCTGGATATGACTCGATTTGCCTGCACTGGTTGACTGACAACCGCCGCCTTGACAAGGTTACTTATAACCAGCGACTAATCAATCTCTCGTCAATCGATGCCGACAAACTGCCTAAGCTGCACCAGGCACTCGACTTATTAGGTCCTATTCAACCGAAGGTAGCTAAAGAACTAGGGTTGAATGAGAAAGTCCAGGTTATCGTTGGCACCCCTGATGTGCAATCCGCGGCTGTTGGGTCAGGCGCGGTTGGCGATTACCAGACTCACTTATACATCGGAACTTCCTCCTGGTTAGCCTGTCATTTGCCTTTCAAGATGACAGATATAGTCCGAAACATGGCATCCTTGCCGTCGGCAATTCCGGATAAGTACATCGTGGTAGCAGAGCAAGAATGCGCGGGTGTCTGTCTGACCCACCTGCGCGATAACATCCTCTTTCCAGAAGATGAACTGGCACCTACCCCAAAATCATTGGATCTTCTGGAAGGCTTCAATAAGCTTGCTGAGCGTGTTCCTGCTGGCAGCGACAAGTTGATCTATCTCCCCTGGTTATACGGTGAACGCGCCCCCGTAGATGAAGCGCAACTGCGAGGAGGTTTTGTAAATCAAACTTTGAAAACTACCCGGGCTCATTTGGTGCGAGCTGTTTTCGAAGGTGTTGCCTTTAACACACGCTGGATGTTCGAATCGATGGAAAAGTCCATAAAACACAAGATTAAAACCCTCACCATAACAGGTGGAGGCGCACAATCGGAATTCTGGTGCCAGGTTCTGGCTGATGTTCTCGATCGAACAATTCATCAGATCAAGGAGCCTCTCTTCGTTAACCTTCGGGGGGCAGCTTTCCTGGCTTCCATGGCAATGGGTCAGCTGAGTATTGCAGATATCTCTAAGCGGGTTGAAATCGCAAAGCGTTTCGTTCCTAACCAGCAAAACCGTCGTATTTACGATGAACTTTTCCATGAATTCATCAATACTTATAAACAGCTAAAACCTATCTATTCAAGACTGAATCGTTCCCCCTGAATGGAAATAAAAATGGATTTACTAGATTTTATCAGCACCCGCTTGAAATGGCTAAAACCCGCCCAACTGGGATGGTTAGAAAGGCAGCTGCGAAAACTCCCCATTGTCCAGTCTCAAATCAGTCGAGAGTATGACGGCATCATGGAAAGTCTTGAGAGAACCCTCAAACCATATAAAAACCGCTTTCCAACAAATCGTAACCTGCCATCTACCCCTCGGAGTAGAGAAGAGATCATAAATGAAATCGAAGCGATCAATTCCGCTGAAGAGAGTCGTTGGAAAGGAGGTTACGTATCCGGAGCGGTGTACCACGGGGATGACGATCACATCGCATTCTTGAATCAGGTCTATGCTCTAAACTCTCAGAGCAATCCCTTACATGTAGATATCTGGCCAGGTACGGCAAAGTACGAATCAGAAATCGTGTCAATGACCGCCAACATGTTGGGGGCTGATGACCTCGCAATGGAGCAGGACCCTGTAAACCAGATTGGTGGTACAGTGACCTCCGGTGGTACGGAAAGCATTCTCCTGGCAATGAAAACCTATCGTGATTGGGCTCTCCAGGTTAAAGGTGTCCGTAAACCAGAGATGATTGTGCCGGTTACCGCTCACGCAGCTTTCGAAAAGGCAGCACGCTATTTCAATATAAAAATGGTGTCTATCCCGGTGGATGCCAATTTTCAAGCCGATGTGGATGCGGTTCGCAAAGCTGTCAACCGCCGCACGATCGTCATAGCTGGTTCTGCCCCCTCATTTCCCCACGGCACAATCGATCCTATCCCTGAATTATCTGAAATCGCCTATGAGCATCAGACAGGTTTCCACAGCGATGCCTGTTTGGGAGGCTTTATACTCCCTTGGGCAGAGCAGCTGGGCTACAATGTGCCAACTTTTGATTTTCGCCTACCAGGAGTGACATCTATATCTGTTGATACACATAAATACGGATATGCTGCCAAGGGGACCTCGGTTATCCTCTACCGGGGAAGCGAGCTGCGCCAGCACCAATACTTTACTGCGGTTGACTGGCCAGGGGGTTTGTATTTCTCGCCAACATTTGCTGGGAGTCGACCTGGGGGATTGAGTGCTGCCTGTTGGGCAGCCATGCTCTCCATAGGGAAAGAAGGCTATCTAGAAGCAACCAGCAAAATCCTTAAAACAGGAGCGCTGATTCGCCAAGGTATAGAAGCCATTTCAGGGTTGAAAGTATTAGGAGATCCTTTGTGGGTTATTGCTTTCACCTCACACGAATTTGATATCTACCGGGTGCTTGATTACATGACCTCCAGAAACTGGAGTCTTAATGGTCTTCACAAACCGCCCGCACTGCACCTCTGCGTAACCCTTCGACACACCAAACCAGGTGTGGCTGAAAAATTCCTTCAAGATTTACGCTCAGCTGTCTCACATGTCCAAGAGAACCCTCAAGAAGAGACTGGAATGGCCCCAATTTATGGGATGGCAGCTACACTGCCTTTTCGAGGTGTCGTCAGTGATCTGCTAAAGGGTTATATTGATTTGATCTATAAAGTGTAAATTTGTACGGAACAAATCTAAATTATAATAATCGCAAGTCAAAATTATGTTTGAGGTTTTATTCAGCGCAAGGCAAATAACCAGGATGGCATTTTCGAAACTACCAGTTAATGATAGAAAAATTGAATACTCCTGATGGTTTATTAATCACTGTATTTTCACCGAAATATTGGGAGAGTTTCTCTGATGAACTTTGACTTGAACGAAGAACAGCGTATGTGGCAGGAAGTTGTACACGATTTTGTCTCTCGTGAAGTAAAATCGCGCGCCAGCCACGTGGACGAAGCTGAAGAGTTTAACCAAGTGGCCGCGAGCAAGATGGGACCCATCGGACTTCTAGGATTATATGTGGAGGAAGAATACGGTGGAACTGGAGTTGATGCAATCAGCGCTGCAATCGCGATCGAAGAATTAGGTTGGGGATGTGGTAGTACAGCCTTAGCTCTTGCAGCCCACAATGGTCTGGGTTGCGCTCCCATTACCATGTTCGGAAATTCTGAACAAAAACAGCGCTTCTTGCCGGAAGTAACGGGGGCTAAGCCTGGA
>JACUUU010000209.1 GCA_014859065.1 Anaerolineales bacterium | reverse complement strand
TCGTATGTTACTTCGAAGGTATCAGCGCTGGTTCCGGTATTGGTGAGGGTCAGGTTGTACTCGACCGTCTCACCTGGGTCACCGGATTGGGCGTCTTCCTCTGGGTAGAGCTCAAGGTCATATTCCGGCGGTTCAACCACGGACATGGTAACGGGGATATCCACCTGGGATATTTGTGGGTCATTGCTCAGGATTCTAAGTCCAGCAAAGTATTCACCAATCTCCATGTCGGTGGCGTCGAAAGTCACCTGAATTTCCTGGCACTCTCCTGGCAGCACTTCACCACTGGTGGGGTCCTGGCTTAGCCAGGGGATTTCAACCGGTTCGAAAGCGTACAACCACAAGATGGAGTTGTGCAGCACATCCGGCATCTGACCGGTCCAAAGGTAAGCCTCTCCAACGTAGCCACCAATCGACACAACGGACTGGTCGTCCTTGGCAGCCACGAACAACTGTCCATCCTGCCATTCAGAAATTGCGGTCGAATTGGCTGTCAGGTAGCTATCATCTAGTCGGAAAAAGTCGCAAACGTTCGAGACACCAGCCATGATTGGATGGTCGGCATCATAGCTGCCCAGGCAGGATTCGGCGTAGATGATGTTGGTGCCGTTCATGGCGGTATACTCCTCCGTCATGAAGCGACCCTGCATATGCCAGCCATGGGTGCCTATCGAGAACATCAGGTTGACTACCTTGCCGCCAACATCGACGTAATCGGCTAAGACATTGCCCATAGCGATCGGGTCAGCGTAGACAAAGTTGCTCCAGGTGAGGACCACATCATAATCCTGGAGCAGAGCCAGGGATGGGGTAGCGTCGCGAGCATCGAACAGGTCGACCGATCCCAAGGTGCCGTAAGCTTCCAGTAGAGCTTGGATGGGGCTGCCGACATCGTTATCGTAGTCGGCATTCACCAGCAGTACGTCCGGTCCATTCAGCACGCCAACCAACCTCTGTATGGAGTAGGTGCTTTCTGGACGTTGTTGGAAGGGTCCAGCAGCCACAGCGGTTCTTTGTGGTGCAACTTCCGGTCCGGCTGGAAGGCTGACTGTCGTGTTGACTGACAGGAGAGGCGCCTCAATTTCAATGATTTCCCATTCCAATGGACCAGCGCCAAGGTTGCACACGTTCAGGGTCTCCACAGCAGTTGTATCAGGATACAACTCAGCCCACAGCTCGAGTGGTTCAACGTTCTGGCAGGGCATTAACCAGCGCAGGTCGAAGTCGACTGTGGTGGTCTCCTGCCCGATGATGATGACATCTTCAGCGAATGCGCCTTCATGTTCATCAGCGCTAACTGTCAGCGTATACGGACTGCCAGCTTCATCCAACCATTTATAGAAGAAGCCTTCGGCATCAGTTGTCACTGTCCAGGAATCTCCCAGGGCACTCTCGATGAAGACCTCAGCGCCTGCCAGAGGGTTGGATTCCCCATCACAATATCCCAGGCTGCTGACGGTGCCATTCAGCAAACCAAAGGTTTCGAGCTCCAGGACCGTCATCGATACGGGGACTTCAATGACTGAGTTAGCCGGGTCATTGCTGCGAACATCCAGTACTGCATAGTATATACCTGGTTCATCTACCTCACCTGCATCGAAGGTAACTTCCACTTCGAAAGTGCTGTCGGCAGGAACACTACCCTCTTCGGGATCAGCAGATAACCAGGGGACATCCATGGCAAAGCCGTATTGGATGCCGTCGATCAGGTTAATCCACAGCTCCAGCCCATCTTTGAGTCCGTCACTGTCCAAATCAGCATCGTTTTGCCCGTCCAGGAAGCCTTTGAATACCGTGCGGCTATCGTTGCCAACCACCATAGCAGCCTGATTTGGATCTGGTCCGGGGGTGGTGTAACCGGCGATGGCTTCAAAGCCAGATAGTGGTTCTACTCGCTGTCCGTAGGTCCCATATATTCCACCAGTTAGGGATGTGAACTCAGGTATGCTCCTTGGGACAGTGAATGCCGGGTGCGATGGATCCCACCAGTAAACTGGGGAGGGGGGGTCAAAATCGTCGGAGACCCAGTTGATGCCCAGGGTTGTCCACAGCGGGTTACCCGGGTACAAGCTTACTGTCCAGGTATTGAGGACCAACTTTCCACCGTCGATCACATAGCTGTTCAAGGCATCGAAAAGGGACGTATCCGGTGCATAATTGTCGTTTCCAAAGAGCACGATGTCCCAGTCCTGGCTGGCAAGACTGGATAAAAAGCCAGCAAAGTCGCCATCATAGTGAGCGGTGTAGCTGAGCCCCAGATGCTGTAAAGCCTGGTCCAGGAAGGTGTTAGGTGCGATGTGGATATAGTCATCCGCGTAGATCAAGATTTCGATACTGGATGGTTGGCTCGATGTCCAGCGATATGCTTTCGGATATGCCAGGGTCTGTTTACCGCGGTTATTCTCCAACAGCACCCCGCTATCGGATTGATACAGCCATTCGCCCCGACCTTCAATCAGGGTTGAAGCAGGTTGGTAACCGAGATCTCGCTCGAAAATCTGGAAATCTGCCTCTCCAGCACCCGCATTGATCAAAGTCAGCAGGACTGTGGTCGTGTCTCCAAAGTCCAAGGTGACATCCAAACTTTCAGGGTCAACGCTCAAGCAGGGCATTAACCAGCGCAGGTCGAAGTCCACCGTGGTGGTCTCCATACCCACAATGATTACACCCTCAGCGAAGCCACCTTCATGCTCTCCATGCGTTACGGTTACCATCAATGGGCTGTAGCTCTCGTCGATCCACATCTGGTAATACCCATCCGCGTCGGTTGTCAATTCCCAGGTATCTCCCAGGAAACTCTCAACCAACACAGTAGCGCCTGCCAATGGGTGAGGATCCGCGTCACAGTAACCCAGACTGGTGACAGTGCCCTCCAATTTACCAGCGGTTTCAGAGGGAATCACGTTCATGGTTACCGGCACGTTCAATGGCCCGTGGGGGGTATCGTTTATGAAACGCAGCGTGGCGTGGTACAGGCCGGGTTGAATGACCTCCGGGACACTGGCATCGAAAGTCACATCGATGGTGATGCTGTCCATGGCTGGCACTGTTCCTTCTGAAGGATCAGCGCTCAACCAGGGGACGTCCGTGCTTGGAAATTCGGATGAATAGTTACGCTCGTGTCCGCTGGTGGGGGTAAAGCCACCACTCGATCCACCGACCACATAGAACGAGTAGCCATCACTGGCTGGGATGTTGACACCTTCAACGCGATAGAGTGACCGCGGGGGAGTCGGTCCAATGTGCCACTCGCCGCTGTCAAAGCTGTAGTAAGCCGAGTTAGGCCACAAGTTAAAGGCAGTATCAGCTCCGTAAGCAACCCACAGTTGGTAATCGCCGTTCTCGATCAAGATGCCATCAGCTATTCCCCACAGACCAGCTGGTAGTGCACCCAGATCAGCATTGGGGGCGTTGAAGACACCCGCGCCGATGTCGTAGCACTGCGTGTCGGCAGATACTAGACTGGCTGCATTGACTCCTCCGCCTACGCAGATACCACCCTGACTGCCGATCCACGGTACGTACCAGGATCCGTGGAAGGCAAATCCTTGTGCCAGGTAAGTGAAGTTACCCAGGTTTTCAACCGTATTGGTGTCGGGGTAGTAGGCATACAGGGCGCTGGTATTGCCGCCGCCAGGTGTAGTGGCGCCACCAGAGATGTAGCAGACGTTCTCACCGGTGTAGCGCCAGACCGAGGCGATGTCATGCGCCCACAGCCCGTTAGCCGGGAAGCCGGCTGGCACTGGGGGGGTGTCCCAGGTGTCGGTGGCGATATTGTAGCGGTGCAGGGTGGTCACACCACTGGAGGTGTCGTTGAAGAGCACTCCCACCGGATCGCCGCCGGCATCGAAGCCAAAGCAGCCATCCACGGGATATTCGATATATGGTGAAGGTGCAGATGTTCCGGAAGTCCAGCTGTTTGTGTCGGCGTCATAGATGCCCACCTGTCCGTTCGTGCCATATCCGCCGATCTGGTAGCCTTTGCCTTCATAACCGATATAGACGTTGTCCATCGAGACAAAGGGTGCGCTGGCAAGCGACTGCCATGGTCCGGTAGGGTTGGACGCTTCTGGGGCTGCATTCGGCTGGTAGCCAACCGGTGCTGTCCCGGTAAAGACCTCGGCCGCGATGCTGGGAGCTGCTTCATAGGCTTCGGCCCTGCTTACCACCGGTGTAAAGCCGCCATCGATCTCGACGACCTCAAATTCGACATCTGCATCACCCCAGTTAATCAGCTCGAGGGGTACAGTCTCGCTGGAGCCCAAGAACACATCCACTTCAAGACTGTCTGGATCCGCCTCGAGATAACCACTGGTCAGAGTAAAGTCCTGGCGGATGGTTTCTCCATCCCCAACCATCACCACAGCGCTGTCTGGGCTGTAGCCAGCTTTGCTGGCGGTCAACTCATTGGCACCAGTAGGCGCAAACAGGGTATAAAAGCCATCGTCGACATTCTCGTCCAGCGGGGTTGCCGCAGTGATGGTCTCGTAACCCATATCACTGCTGACGGAGGCGTTGACCAGACCATCACCAGTCATACCATCGTACACATTTCCGACGATCAAGCTGCCAGGCTGCGGGTCGCAGCCGGTGGCAATAGCGATGTCATCCACCATCCAACCGAAGAAGTTGTTAGCAATGCTGTCGATCGAATCAAAGCGGAAGCGCAGGTGCAGATCCTCACCAGCAAAGGGCGTCAGGTCGAAGATGCGCTGGTGCCAGACTCCTTCGGTATCACCTTCACCAATGGTGATCCAGGACGTACCGCCGTCGATAGAAACCTCAGTGTAACGCTTATCATAAAAGCAGTTGCCACCGCACTCGGTCTCTTCGAAGCTCCAATAGGTCAAGCTTCCACCGGCAGGCACACTGACAGGATCTACCATCGTCAGCGAACCGGTTGTGAGGCCAACGTCGAAGTTGCAAACATCTGGAACACCGTAGTAGGCAGCATTAATCGGGCTGGGGAAGGGGGCTACCATGCCGCCGCAAACATCTGCCTCACTCTGCGGGTTCCACAAACCGCTCATAGTCCAGGTTTCATAGCCGTCTTCGAAATCCTCGAAGAAGGAAATAACCGGTGAATAACCTGGGGCAACACAACTGGCGACATCGACATCCAGCTGGAAGTCTTCGGTCTGGTTGCCATTGAGCGGCCCTACCGGGCGGCTTTCGGTCAGATAACCGTCCACCCAGGCGTCGACATGGAAGGTGAACTCGAAGCCGCCGACCAGGTCAATGCTGTATTCGCCGGTCAGCGGGTCGGTCCACACCGGTCCTTCTGGGTAGCCAACAATATTGATATAAGCGTAGAGCGGCCAGCCGGTATTGACATCGGTGACGGTACCGCTGACGGTGTAGGTGTCCGCCGGTTCCAGCACGAAGTCCAAAACGGTGATCTGGTCTTCGAGCACCTCCACACCGGTCTCTGTCTGACCGACATAGCCGTAGCGGCTGACGGAAACATCATAGGTGTCAGCGAACAGGATCAAGCTGTATTCGCCATCATCGTTGGTGGTGGTGGAGCGGGTGAATTCTCCGACCGCCAGGATGGTTGCACCGGCGATGGGATCGCCCGTGCCGGCTTCGGTCACAGTGCCTTCCAGAGTGCCGGAGCCGCCGTAAGCGATAGCAGCATCCACCGCCGCCAGGGCGTCGATGGTGCCGAAGCCCCAGTCGTTGTTGGGGCCGGTGTCGTAATCACCGCCGCAGTTGTTGCCGCCAACGCCGGAGAGAGGTACGGCGGTCTCTATGATCAGTTCGATGGTGTCCTCCACGAAGCCGGTCAGGGCGGGGTTGGCAGACCACATCAAGCCGATCAAGGCGGTGGCGTGCGGGCCAGACATGCTGGTGCCGGACCAGGAGGCATAGGAGCCGCCGGGCAGGCTGGAGCGGATGCTCTCACCGGGAGCCATGATGTCGGGGAAGTATGCGGCGGGATGGATTGATGAAGGCCCGCGGCTGCTGAAGCCGGTCAGGGTGCCGGGCAGCACACCGGAGGCGTGGTTGACCGAACCGGTGGTGAGCACCTGCTCGTAGTCGCCGGGGGAACGCAGGGTACTGCAGTTGGGCCCTTCGTTACCAGCTGAGACTTCGACCAGGATGCCAGCCGCGTGCAGGTTATCGATGACGGGGATGAACTGCGGTTGACCGCCGCCCCAATAGCCCCAGGAGTTGTTCATGGAATGCGGAGCTAATTCAGGCATGGGGTTCGCACCGCTCAAGTCCCAGGGAGCCAGGATCCACTCGAAGCATTCGATGAAGGTGGCATCGCTGCCGGAGCCGCCGTCGGTCATGTTCTTGCAGTGGATGGTCTGGGCACCGGGGGCTACACCGATCTGGTTGCTGCCGCCATCGTCACCGACCATGGTGCCGGTCGTGTGGGTGCCGTGACCGTGACCGT
>JACUUU010000208.1 GCA_014859065.1 Anaerolineales bacterium | reverse complement strand
GTATACCAGTGGACGTAGTGGTTAGCAGCCTAGAGGATGAGCGTGGTTTACGGGCAGCCATGGTAGGTGTGAAGACCGTTTATCATCTGGCAGGGGGAGAATGGCGGGGGGCGTATGCGAACTTGTTTGAAATTGATATCCGCGGCACTCAATCTGTTGTTCAAGCAGCCTCGGCTGCTGAGGTGAACCGAATTTATTATGTTAGCCATTTAGGAGCAGATCGGGGCTCGGCTTACCCCGTTTTTAAAGCGAAAGCGATCGCCGAGGAGTATATTAGGCGGGGAGGGATAGATTACACCATCCTGCGGACTGCGGTGGTTTTTGGTCAAAACGACGGTTTTACCAATGGTTTAGCTAAGCTGATGCATTTATTACCTTATTTTTTCCTGGTTCCTGGCGATGGAGATGTATTAATCCAGCCATTATGGGTTGAAGATCTGGCAACTTGTCTGGTTTGGTCTTTAGAGGATGGCCAAACCCGAAATCAGACCTATGAGGTAGGAGGTCCTGAATACTTACCGTTCAATCACGTTGCTCAATTGATCATGGACACAATCGGCTTACGCCGAAATCTGGTGCCGGTAAGGCCACCTTATTTGCGAGGTTTGACTGTCTTCCTGGAAGATCTGTTACCCGCAATTCCTGTCTCGGCTTATTGGTTAGATTATCTGGCTACCGACCGGACCTGTGCACTTGACACCATCCCAAGATTTTTCAATTTGATGCCAGCTCGGATCTCTCATAAATTGGATTACCTGCATGGAGTAAATTGGCAAAAAGCTGTTTGGGGTTCTGTATTCCGGCGAAGACTGGTGTGATAATGCTTACGTTCAAGTGGATTTTGTTCGATGGTTAAATACGATCTTCGGATAATTGAGACAGTTGCTGGCCTGGAGCATGTTGAAACCCTGCAAAGGTTTGTCTGGCCAGGAAGTGAATCAGATATTGTTCCAATCCATGTGCTCATAACATCTATAAAAAACGGCGGTCTGGTAATAGGGGCCTACAGCGGAGATGAAGTGCCTCAGGAAAAGACACTTATTGGTTTTGTGTTTGGGTTTCCAGGGTTTTCGGTTAGGTCCAACGGACCTCGTCTGAAACATGTATCTCACATGCTGGGGGTTCATCCAGATCATCGCGATGCTGGTCTGGGGTTTGCTCTAAAACGGGCACAATGGCAGATGATCCGTCACCAGGGTATCGACTTGATTTCGTGGACATATGATCCCTTATTGAGCCGGAATGCTCACTTAAATATTCACAAACTTGGGGCAGTGTGCAGGAGTTATCACCAGGATTTTTATGGTCGAATGCGGGACAGATTGAATGTGGGTTTGCCATCTGATAGGTTCGAAACTGAATGGTGGGTGAACACCAGACGGGTCGAACGCCGCTTGAGCCGGCGGGCACGCCGCTCTCTCGACCTGGCTCACTACTTTGCAGCCGGGGCAGAGATAATCAACCTCTCTACCCCAGGGGCCGATGGTTGGGCGATCCCTGGAGTGACTCCTGAGCTACCAGCAAATAAAAAGCAACCAGGCAGCCATACCAAATCATCTTTATTGCTGCTTGAAATACCAGCCGACTTCCAAAAAATGCGGGAAACCAATATGGAACTGGCGCTTTCATGGCGGATGCATACACGCCCTTTATTCGAGGATTTATTCCAACAAGGTTACCTGGTTACTGATTTTGTTCATTTAGAAGGGCAACAATCACGTAGTTTTTACGTTCTGTCTTATGGGGAGAGCACTTTATGAAGGTGGAGAGAGTGTCGATCCATTTGCTGCGGATGAACCTGGTATCACCGTTTGAAACTTCATTTGGGAGTATATCTGAGCGCGATTGCATCCTGGTGAAAGTATATTGTGAAGGTCTGGTTGGACTTGGGGAATGTGTAGCTGACCGGCATCCAGGATACTCGTATGAAACCTCCACTACATCTTGGCACATCCTGCGGGATTACTTGATCCCTACAATCCTGGGAGCAGACCTGGATAATCCATCTGACTTCCAGCGGCAAGTTGCTGGAGTGCGTGGACACCCCATGGCGAAAGCGGGATTGGAGATGGCTCTATGGGATTTAACATGCAAGATGCAAGGGCGTTCCTTGCGAGCTATCCTGGGAGGGGTACGCGATCAGGTCGAGGTAGGGGTTTCGGTGGGCATTCAAGAATCCACGAATGTGTTGCTGCGCGTTATCGAGCGGTACCTTGATAAAGGGTATCGGCGAGTGAAAATTAAAATTAAGCCCCAAAGAGATGTAGATGATGTAAAAGCTGTCCGCAACTCATTCCCTGAACTCCGTTTACAGGCAGATGCCAACTCAGCTTATAATCTTGAATTAATGCCAACTTTCCTCTCGTTAGATCGAATGGGTCTGATTTTGATCGAACAACCCCTGGCGGAGGATGATCTTTGGGACCATAAAAAGCTGCAAGAAAAGATCGATACGCCGATATGTCTGGACGAAAGTATTCTCTCATTAAGACATGCTCGCCAGGCTTTAGAGATGGGAGCTTGCCGGATTATCAACATAAAGAGCGGACGTGTCGGTGGCCTCAGCCAGGCAGTGGCTATCCATGATTATTGCCAGGCACAAGGCATCCCAGTTTGGTGTGGAGGAATGTTGGAAACAGGGGTTGGTCGGGCTGCAAACCTGGCTTTAGCCAGCCTCCCTGGGTTTACTTTGCCCGGTGATATCTCGGCTTCAGACCGTTATTACGATCAAGATATCACTCTGGAAAGGTTTCAACTTAATCCTGACAGCACCATAGATGTGCCCAGTGATCCGGGACTTGGCGTAAACCTGGATACCAGCGTCATGGAAAAGGTGAGACTTGCTAGAGAAACCTTCACTTGATCTGAGGTGCTGCCAATAATTAACTCGATTTGCTTCCAATTACTTTAGGAGGAAGATCATGCGTATCTATGACATTACATTAACAATCTCACCTGAATTACCAGTCTGGCCGGGGGATCAACTTCCAGAATTAGTCAGAACTAGTAAAATCGAGGAGGGGGATGAGGCAAATGTCTCGCGTATGTGTATTAGCGTTCATACTGGCACTCATGTTGATTCTCCTTACCACTTTCATTCTGAAGGATTGACTGTCGAAGACCTTAACATCAACCATCTGATTGGTCGGGCTTATGTGCTCCATCTGCCGGATGTTGATCTGATTACTGCTGAAATATTGGATAATGCCGAAATTCCTACCAGAAGCAAAAGGGTGCTCTTCAAAACCAAGAACTCGACATTTTGGAGTCTGGGAGAGAAAAATTTTCAAACTGATTATGTTGCAATCAGCGATGATGGGGCTGAGTACCTGGTAAACCGCGGTATTAAGCTAGTAGGTGTAGATTACCTTTCTGTAGCTCCCTATGAACAAACTGTTCGCACACATGAAATCTTCCTGAAAGCTGGTGTGATCATCTTAGAAGGTGTGGACCTTTCTGAAGTCTCACAAGGAAGATACACGCTTTACTGTCTGCCTTTGAAGCTAGCAGGGTTAGATGGTTCTCCCGCGCGGGTAATCCTCGTAGGAGTATAAAGTGGTTTTGTTTATTGATGGGTAGCTCTTATGAACAAGAAAGCGTATTTGCATTTTGTCATGTTTCTGATGTCTCTTTCACTAGCCTCTTCAGCGTGTAAGCCAGAAGATAAGGGAGAAGAGGCGAATGGAGGTGTAAAAATGGACCTTCACCTTAGAAGCAATGATTTCAATGAAAATGAAACCATTCCACGCAGGTTTACCTGCGATGCTGAGAATCTATCACCATCATTGACTTGGTCAGGTGCGCCAGGTGAAACCAGGCAATTTACCTTAATTGTCGATGATCCCGATGCCCCTAGAGGTACCTGGGTCCATTGGGTAGTCTATGCAATCCCGGCAAATGTTACTTCTTTGCCTGAGGGGGTAACAAAAATGGCTTTCATAGAAGATGTCGGGAAGCAAGGTATCAATGATTTCCAAGAGATTGGATACGACGGTCCTTGTCCGCCGCCTGGTCCTGCACATCGATATTTCTTCAAGCTTTACGCTTTGGATACAGAAATCGACCTACCTCTAGGCGCAACCAAAGCTGAGGTTGAAGAAGCTATGCGAGACCATATTCTATCTTCAACCCAGCTGGTTGGATACTATTCAAGGTAAAGCAATTTAACTGTTAGCGGAACGGAAGATTACATACTGAAGCGGACCAACTTTGCTCTCCACGCTGATGGACCACCTCGGTTCCGGGTTGGCTGAATCGGTGGTTTATTACTGCAAGGGCAATAAAGCCATAACGAGGGGAGCTGACGGCGGATGTTATGTTTCCGATGGCATGATCTCGATCTGGTGGGAAAACTTTGTCACCAGGTTTAGCAAGTGAAGTCAAATGGAGGCCGACCAGTTTTCTAGTCACTTTGTCGTAGGTGAGTTGTCTGGAAATCACTTCTTGACCGGTATAACACCCTTTTTGGTCAGAAATCAATTTTTCCAGGTTGACCTCCAATGGTGTGTAATGACTGGTTAATTCATGTCCAGCACGTGGAATCCCGGATTCCACCCGCAGGACGGCGAAACTTTCCTCTGTCAGCCGGATAGCAGCGTTCTGGATTAACAAATTGTCAATCCAATTGTATAAGGCAGATGGGAAAAGCAGGCGATAATTATGTTTCTCCGTTGAGATTATGCGAACTGGGGCACCCTCGATACTGGTTGTTATGATTCCATCTCGTTCAGGAATTTCATTAAATCCCATGGTTCGAAGAATTGCATCAACTTGCGGGCCGATCAAATCGACCTGATTGAAATCAGCACTTTGATCTTCCAGGCTAATTTTATCCATGAAGAAGATACGTTTCCGTAAGAAACTGCCCGTTTCAGAGGCGTGACCAGGCAGGGTAATTGCACCAATCGATTCGGGTTCTGCGATCAAAGTCAGCAAATCGAGGATTCGGGCTTTAGGGGAAGTCAATACTGTAGTGACAACACGATCAAGTGTTACCTTGCGAATGTCGTTGGTTGTCTGCCGTTGTAAGAAGGAAAGGCGATCCTCTCCATTGATTTTCAGGTAGCCTGAATCCGGGATAGGAAAGAATACCGCGCCATTTTGGGCTTCTTCATAACCTGGGAGGTAATCCATGAGAAAATTCACACTTTACCGATAAAATGCATAACTTCCTGGAAAATCTCGAGTAATCTACTTTCTTTGATTTCTACTGCCAATCTTTCCAGGAAGGTATTTAGTGGATGGTCGGAAACTTCAGCTCAGAGGTATGCTTTGTGGGATTGGAGTGCCATGGGTTTTCAGAACAGGTGTGGGAAACATACTCTCAAATTCTTCACGAGTGATGGTTTCAACTTCTAAGAGGCGTTCTGCGACCAGATCTAACTTCTCGCGGTATTGGGTAACGATAGATTTGGCAGTTTCGTATGCTTCGTGGACCAATTTGCGCACCTCACCGTCTATCTGCTCAGCGATGGCTTCGGAATAATCTCTCTGTTCGGAAATTTCCCGTCCCAAGAAAATCAGCTCTTCTTTCTGACCGTAAACGATGGGACCAAGCTCAGTGCTCATACCTAAGCGGGTGACCATGGAGCGAGCCATTCTGGTGACACGCTCCAAGTCATTTGAAGCCCCTGAAGTGATATCGTCGAAAACAATTTCTTCAGCAGCCCGGCCTCCTAATAAGCCAATCATGTCAGCCAATAGTTTCTTGCGAGGCATCAAGGTGCGGTCTTCTTCGGGTAGCATGATGGTATAACCCCCAGCCATACCTCGAGCAGTAATAGATACTTTGTGAACTGGATCTGCTTCTGGCAATGCGTTAGAGACGATTGCATGACCAGCTTCATGATAAGCAACGATGCGCTTCTCTTCTTCGCTGATTAAGCGGCTTTTTCGTTCTGGGCCAGCAATAACGCGTTCGATCGCTTCTTCGAGTTCAGGTTGGGTAATGACTTTCTTATTTCGGCGTGCAGCTAGAATGGCAGCCTCGTTAACCAGGTTTTCAAGATCAGCACCAACGAATCCAGGGGTTGAACGGGCTAAAACGGTGAGATTGACATCTTGGGAGAGGGGTTTCCCTTTGATATGCACTTTCAAGATCGCTTCGCGTCCGCGCATATCTGGCCGGTCCAGGATAACACGGCGGTCAAATCTTCCCGGTCTTAATAAGGCTGGGTCGAGAATGTCAGGACGGTTGGTAGCTGCAACAATGATAACATTCGTGTCGGTGTCAAATCCATCCATTTCTACCAGCATCTGGTTGAGGGTTTGTTCCCTTTCGTCATGGCTGCCTCCCAAGCCTGCGCCTCACTGGCGACCGACCGCATCGATCTCATCGACAAAAACTATGCAAGGCGAGTGACGTTTTGCTTGTTCAAACAAGTCACGGACACGGCTGGCGCCTACACCGAC
>JACUUU010000207.1 GCA_014859065.1 Anaerolineales bacterium | reverse complement strand
CCGCCGGGATCGATTGCTGCGCTTGCGCGCCAATACTGGCGCTATGGGTATTGGCAAGCTCGCATGTTAAGACGTTACCCCGAGTCGATTCGTTGGCGGCAGGCGTTGCCCCCAATTTTTGTCCTCTGTTTAGTCATATTTGGGATTTTTGGAATTTGGTTTTCAGCAGCTCGATGGATTCTTGTATTGCAAGCCAGTATTTATTTGCTGGTGTTGCTTCTTGCTGGTTTTAAGGAAAGCATAAACAAACGTGATGCGATGCTGCTACTGGGATTACCCCTGACAATTGCCACCATGCACTTAAGTTGGGGGACGGCCTTTTTGTGGAGTTTAGTGAGGCGACAATTATGACACAGCCAAGTCCGATATCATCGAACGTTCATATTTGGAGATTGCATCCTAATGAACGCAGATATCTTTTAATCTTCGGCGATTTTTTCATGGCGATCATTGCTCTGTTGATTGCGTTATATTTCTGGGCTATTTCCCACGAGTGGCTGGGTTGGTCAGTGGACTTCTTACAAGAACGAGCGCCGTTATGGTTCTACCTCTTCCCAATTCTGTGGCTGATCTTGATGGTAGATCTTTACGATGTGGATCGATCGTCAAACTGGGGACAGACTGTTCGTGGGGTTGCCAGGACAGCGTTAATCGGCTTGATCGTTTACCTGGGGCTATTTTTCTACTTCACCGACCCACCCGAATCACTGCTTCCACGGAGAGGCGTGGCTGCGTTTTTACTGGCAGCCTCCTTGCTAACTTTAACCTGGCGTTATATCTATATCCGTGTGTTCACAGCACCGCGTTTCATGAGACGGTTCTTGATCCTTGGAGCGGGAAGAGCTGGCCAAACGCTCTTGAATATTCTCAATGAATTATGGCCGCCGCCTTTCCACTTGGTTGGAGTCATAGACGATGATGAGGAGAAGATTGGCAAGACGATTGAGAAATTTCCCATAATTGCAGGGAGTGATCGTTTGATGGAAATTGTCAAACAAGAAGATATTTCCGATATCCTGGTAGCAATTTCTGGTGAGCTGCATGGGCAGACATTTCAAACATTGTTAGATGTGCAAGAATCTGGGGTTCGAATTACGCGTATGCCGGTGGTGTATGAAGAGATTCTTGGTCGGGTGCCAATTCGCTTGTTGGAAGCTGATTGGATCTTACGATCTTTTGCAGAACAGAACCAGGCTCGAGGTTTCTATGAAATTGGAAAGCGCGTGTTGGATATTATCGGTGGACTAATAGGCGTTGGCTTGTTTATCTTCACCTTCCCAATAATCAGCTTGGCGATCTTGTTGGACAATGGCAAGCCGGTGTTCTATTCTCAAACCCGGTCTGGGAGAGGTGCTGTTCCTTATAAAATTCTTAAATACCGAACGATGCGAACTGATGCTGAACCGGAAGGCATCCCCATGTGGGCGAAGGAGGATGACGAACGGGCAACCAGAGTTGGGAAATTCTTGCGAAAAACCCATTTAGATGAACTACCACAATTTTTCAATGTCTTGAGGGGTGAGATGAGCCTGGTAGGGCCTAGAGCAGAGCGGCCTGAGTTGGTGGAAATGTTTCAAGAACATGTACCTTTTTATCGTGCCCGCTTGTTGGTTAAACCAGGAATGACAGGTTGGGCGCAGGTGAACTTTGGTTATGCCTCGACCGTTGATGAGACGGTCATAAAACTAGAATATGATTTGTATTATATTAAGCACAGGCATTTGCTAATGGATATCACCATCATGTTGCGAACACCTGCCACGGTTCTCGGTTTTAGGGGTCAATAGATTAGGAAGTACAGGCAAATCCCGGCGCGCAATTCTCTAGTTATGTGAACCTTTTTTTTAGAAATGACAATCCCACCTTGAGACCGTTCAGATAAGGCGAAGGAATTATGAGATTTTTACTCCCAGGTAATTTAGTCGGAAAATTTATTATCACTCGCGGAAAGGTTACGCACCTATGCCGTTAGTTCCTGTAACGGAGTGGAAAAATTTCCTCAGCAATTACCCGGATGTTCATCTTCTTCAGACTTCATCCTGGGGAGAATTTAAAACTGCGTTTGGTTGGCGTGTTTATCACATAATAGTTGGGCAGGTCGGTGCTCAGATATTAGTTCGTCCGCTGGGATTTGGATTCTCCTGGGCATATCTGCCAAAAGGACCAGTTGGTCCAAGTAGCCTGATTGGCGATGCGATTATCCGGGATGAGGTTTGGGACACTTTAATCCCAGAGTTGGACACCCTTTGCAAGCGAACCAGAGCTGTGTTCTTGAAGGTCGAGCCAGATCTTTTTGAGCTCTCAGATGGAGAGAAATCACCATCTCCAACTGGTTTGATCCCCAGTCATCACGCCATTCAGCCCCAACGAACCCTGATTGTCTCATTACAGGGAAGCGAAGAAGAGATTCTAGGGAGGATGAAACAAAAGACCCGCTACAATATTCGTCTTTCTTTAAAGAAAGGTGTGATCGTCCGATCGTCCCCGGATGTGAATTTATTCCACACTTTGATGGAGGTGACCGGGCAGCGCGACGAATTCGGAGTACACAGCCGTAACTATTACAAACAAGCATACGAATTATTCTCTCCCCGCGGCGAATGCGAATTATTTTTAGCTGAATACGAGAGCCAACCTCTGGCAGCGTTGATGGTGTTTACCCATGGAAAGCGGGCATGGTATTTTTATGGTGCTTCCGCTGAGCAGCACCGTGACCGAATGCCGAATTACATATTACAGTGGGAAGCGATGCGTTGGGCACGCAAACAGGGTTGTCTTACCTACGATCTTTGGGGAGTGCCTGATTTCGACCTGGATACTTTAGAGAACTCTTTCCTCCAGCGGAGGGATGGTTTGTGGGGTGTCTACCGTTTCAAGCGTGGGTTTGGCGGCAAATTACAGCGAGCAGTTGGCCCTTGGGACCGGGTTTACCAGCCTTTCTTATATAGACTTTATTCATGGTGGATTGAAAGAAAATCTCCTAATCAGGGTTAGATGTATGGATGAAAAGTCCTGGAACTCCCTGATTGCATCTCTGCCTGAACCTCATATACTGCAGACCTGGCAGTGGTCTAGGTTTAAAGCATTATATGGTTGGTCACCAGATCCGCTTGTCTGGCATGACCACCATGGAGGCATCCAGGCTGCTGCCATGGTACTAACGCGCAATCTTCCCGTCCCTGGTTTTTTTCGCAGCTCTCGGGTGATGTATATTCCCAAAGGACCGCTGTTAAGGGAATGGAATGATGTGGACTTGCGTCGGCAGGTGTTCGCTGACTTACGTGCTCGTGCTGTGAAGAATGGGGTTATTTTCATAAAAATCGATCCGGAAGTCCGGATGGGAGTTGGTGTGCCTGGTAAACCTGATGCGGAAGAAATCCAAGTAGGTTACAAGTGTGCCTCTGAACTCTTCACGCAGGGGTGGAAGTTTTCTGATGAACAGGTGCAGTTTAAAAATACAGTAATGGTCGATTTGTCATTATCCGAAGAGCAACTCCTTGCTCGGATGAAGCAGAAAACTCGCTACAATATTCGCCTGGCAGGCCGCAAAGGGGTGACCGTTCGGGTTGGAGGTTTAGCGGACATCGATCTGTTGTATTCAATGTATGCGGAAACATCGGTCCGCGATGGTTTTGTTATCCGCAGTAAAGATTATTATCAGACTGGTTGGGAAACCTTTATCGGGTCTGGGATGGCGTTTCCTTTGATCGCCGAAGTTGAGGGTGAACCTGTTGCAGCGTTGGTTATCTATTACTTTGGCGGGAGAGCCTGGTATATGTATGGTATGTCCCGAGATATCCATCGCGAGAAGATGGCAAATTATCTCTTGCAGTGGAAAGCCATGCAGCATGCTAAAGAGGTAGGTTGTAAAGCGTATGATCTTTGGGGGGCACCCGATGAGTTTACTCATGACGATCCTCTATGGGGTGTCTACCGGTTCAAAAAAGGATTGGGTGGTGAAGTGGTGCGCCATTTGGGTGCCTGGGATTTACCTATTCGACCATTCTATTACCGAATGTACACTCAAGTAATCCCGCGCCTCTTGAGTCTGATGCGCTCACGGGGAAGAGCCCGCATCAGAGATGAAGTTATGAAAGGATAATGAGATGAAAGAATTGCCGCGCGTAAAATTTGCGCATTTACCCACTCCAGTAGAACAGATGGGTCGTTTAGCGGAAATGTTAGGCGGACCACAACTGTGGGTCAAGCGCGATGACCTGACTGGACTGGCATTCGGAGGGAATAAGACCCGCAAACTAGAATTCTTGCTGGCGGATGCACGCATAAAGGGATCACGTACCTTAATCACGGCTGGGGCGCTCCAATCTAATCACTGCCGCCAAACGGCAGCTGCTGCAGCCCGGGAAGGTTTTGATTGTATTTTGGTTTTGACGACTCCTCAACCTCCCCAGACACTCTCTGGAAATATCCTGTTAGATCAGTTATTTGGTGCCGAGTTTGTCTGGACTACCCGAGAGCAGCGAGATTGGACGCTCGAACAAGTAGTTGCCGAGAGCAGCAAGGCTGGTCGGCTGCCATATCTGATCCCTTATGGCGGATCTAATCCTATTGGTGCCGCTGCGTATGTATTTGCCCTCGAGGAACTACTAGCCCAGGGATTCAACCCGAATTGGATCGTATTTGCTACTTCTTCCGGAGGAACACAGGCTGGGTTGGTATTAGGTGCCCGTTTATGGGGATATGAGGGAGGTATTTTGGGCATCAGTGTTGATGAATCCGCTGAAGAATTGCGAATGCAGGTTTCTGCCTTGGCAAATCAAACCGCAACATTCCTTGGAGAGAAGCTGTCATTTTCTCCTGAAGAGATCATTGTGAATGCCGACTATCTGGGGGAAGGATATGGAGTCATGGGCAGCGTAGAAATAGAAGCGATCCGGCTTTTTGCACGGGAAGAGGGGTTGCTTTTAGATCCAGTTTATACCGGGAGGGCGGCAGCCGGGTTGATTGATCTCATTCGTCAAGGTTATTTTGATCAAGAAGCAAGTGTGCTCTTTTGGCATACTGGTGGAACTCCAGCACTATTTGCGACGGCTTACCAAGAATTGGGCATCCAAGTTTAATCCCAGCAGTTCATATACCTCGATGGGGTCGGATTTACCCTTGGCCCGGATAGGGGCCACAGGATTGCAATCAACCAGATTGGTCACCTGGGCAACCGCTGTGGAAGAGATAAGAATTTGCCCTGCAGCAGCATTCTCCTGCAGGCGTTTGGATGTATTCACACTATCGCCAATCGCTGTATATTCCATCCGCTGTTCAGTACCGATTAATCCCAAAACTGCCTCGCCATAATGGATCCCAATCCCAAAGGATAATCTCATCTCTGGGGGAATAATTTCCCGTAAATTTTCCACAGATTTTTGGATGTCTAACGCAGAAGATACAGCGCGCAGGACGTGATCAGATTGAGTGAGGGGGGCATTAAAAAAAGCCATGATTGCATCCCCCTGGAACTTGTCAACCGTGCCTTCATTGGCGAGCACTGCATCGACTGCAACCCCGAGGTAGCGGTTTAAAACCTCAACCAATACCTCAGGGTGACTCTTCTCACTGAATTGGGTGAAATTGCGAATATCAGCAAAAAGGGTGGTGATGAAAGTGCGTTTTCCCTGGAGTGGTACATCGTTCTTTTCTAATTCTTCGATCACGGCTGGGGAAACCATCCGGGTGAAAAGATACCGATGAGCCTCGAGGCGCTTCTTCTCTGTTTGGTCATCGATGACGATAGCAATGCTACGATCATTCTGTTGGCTCCCTCTGAGCGGTGAAATGCTGATGGTAAAAGTAACCAATCCACGAGTTGCAATTACAGGTCTGTATTCCAAGCCAACGATTTGGCGGTTGGTATCTCTGACTGATGGCAGATACCTGCGAAGGTCTGCCTTCATCCAAGGGAGAATCTTGCTGATATGGTGACCAATCAGACTGCCTTCTTCCCATCCCACCATAACCTCAGCTGCCTGATTGCTGAGTGTGATAATGTCACTGCCATTAATTGTAATCACCCCACTTGTTATCGAGGCGAAAACATTGTCCATCAAATTCTTTAATCCAGTGACTTCTGTGAGGGAATTTCGAATCGATTCAAATAAGCGAGCATTTTCGATTGCTACTGCCGCTTGATCTGCTACCGTCAATAATAAATTAAGATGTGTAATTCGGAAAATTCCTGAACGGATTCGGTTATCAATATAGATTACACCGATGAGTTCTCCCTTCAGGTTTAGGGGAGCGCATAATATCGAGCGTAGGTTGTGGGCGATAATGCTTTCTTGACGCTCAAAGCGAGGGTCTAGCTGCGCATCTGTGGTAAGAATTGGTTGATTTTCACTGATTACTTGGTCGACTACGGTTTGGCTGATAGCTAATTCGGTATCATCCAAAGTCTCCTGTTCCCAGTTTC
>JACUUU010000206.1 GCA_014859065.1 Anaerolineales bacterium | reverse complement strand
GTCCCGGCGACAGCCTGCACGAAATTGTGTGTCAGGGTGGCGATTCCGGACATCCTCATGAGGAAGTTGAGCGCGGTCCGCTCGGCGGTCAAAATAGAGCGCGCTGAGCCAGACAGGTTGGCAAGTGTTTGACCGCTTTTTACCACGCTGCCGTCATCGACGAGTGCCCGGAACGCAACCTGCTCGTCCAACAGCTGGAAGGAGGCTTGGGCAATCTGCAGTCCGGCCACGATTCCAGCCTGTTTGGCAATGATGCGCCCAAGCACAGACTCATCCGGTGGGATGATGGCATTGGAAGTGGCGTCACCGGAAGCAATGTCCTCATCCAGGGCGCGGCGGATGCAGTCAAGAATCTTGGGAGAGAGTGTATCGGGAGGCATGCAAATTATTTTATCACCGAAAATGTTTCTTGGATTGTCTGGTATTGACAAGCAATCGGACCAGCCTGAGGAGGAAGTGTTTTATTGAACCGATCAGAATACCCATACACCATTGCTAAAACCTGCAGCTAACTGACAATCAGGATAGGGTGAAACTGTAACAAATAAACTTTTAAAACGTTTTTCTAATTAGGAAAATGTGTTCCACCTGCAGGCAAACATTTATTGTAGGAGGGGCACTCACACAAAACGCAGATATCAATGGGAGGCTTTGATCCGCAGGGTGACCGATGGTCGCCAAAATGCCTGAAAAAGGTGACACCTTGCGAGGAGCCAATGGCGAAACCGGCCCACAGAGGTCGGTTTTTTCCTTAAAAAGGAAACCAGCGGAAAGGAGATGTAAGCCGCGATCAGCCGCAGATCAAGATAACCATCGCAACATACCATCATTTAGAAGTTTTTAAAAGCAAAGTTTATAACCAATAAAATACCAGTACGATAACATATTTCGATTAGGAGAAAAACATGAAAACAAAATGGTTTGCATCGATATTAATAGTAGCTTTGATGTTTATTAGTGTTGGGGCAGTATTTGTAACCCAGCCGGGTATTCCAAGCACACCAGTCTCTGATGGTGGGATTACACCCTACATAATTGCTGGGGAAAATCCAGGTGGAAACCGCACTTGTGAAGAAGTGGGTGTTGCCTTCTTTGGCGATCCTGACTACTACGAGTTCAGTAGTGAGCGGCTCAATTATGAGGATGGTGAGTTCGACGGGGAATTTCCCCCCGGGCTGGAGGTGATCGTGTCAGATGACACTTACGTTGCCTGGAGTTCGACTTTTGGTATTGGCGCTGTGATCGTCAAAGGTGGAAATGACGCAAACGTGTATGTTTATGACCCGCAGTGGTATTCTGATTCGGGTTTGGCTTCCCCACCAATGCAGGCTTCATTTAGATTAGTGTCAAGCTATCCCACTCTCAGCAACCTGACATTCTGCTGGAACCCTGAGCCACCAGTCTGTGAATGGGTTGGTGAGACAGCCTGGGCAGCCGGGAATCGTTATGTCCCCCGGGGCAACTGGGCTACTTACACACCTTATGTGCCTGATTCAGCTGTGACGCTATTTGCTGGACAGCACATGGACGCTGGAAATGTGCATTTCTCCACAGCAGTAGATGGAGAAGTCACCATTACCATTACCCTTAATGCGGGCTGGCGCTTTGAAGACGTTGAAGAAAACGTAAAAATTCAGGACTATGAATTTGCACCGTTCGGAAACCCAGCGCCTGGTCTGTTCGATTGGAAAGGTGATGCCAGCGAGTCTCCTTTCAGTATCCCGGTCCCAGAGAACAACTTCTATGGTGTGCATGTCAATGTGGAATGGGAACACTGCCCTCAAATGATTGGCAAATAATGGTGTAGGTCAGGTTTCCATACCTGGTATCAGATGGGGGAAGAAAAACTGTTTTTCGAATGAGCCCGAGCTAATTTGGGCTCATTCTCTGTTAAGACGAAAGGTTTGGGTGATTGGAGGTTTGAAGATCGCGAATGGCTCAAGGTTACTGGCGACGGAATGTCGCTAGCGACTTGTAGAGTTTTTCGGAAATGGCGAGTGGGTGACTAGAGTCTTCTATCGTAGGTCAGGTTTCACTATCTGACAAGAGCTGATTGTCGTCGGGTTTCGGGTTTTCCATCATCTTCTTCTAAGGAATTGGTTTACCCGAGCCGATACATAATAGGCTATCACACCTGCAATAATTATGATCACCAGGGTTGGTAAAAGACCGGGAGGTCTAATCAGTCGAAAAATGACAAATATGATTACCACGTAGCTCATTGGAAATGCAAGCGCAGCGATCATCTCAGCCAGCTTGTTTTGGGAGCTTTGTTCAGCAGGAGAGTAGCTGCGTGGGGCTTGCTGGCGACCATTACCTGATTGCGTCGTTCGCCATTCTCCATAGCCGCTGCCAGGCCATGCTCGGCGGGAGAGGATATCATCGTAGCGCGCTCGCTGATCAGGATCGCTGAGTACCCGGTATGCTTCGTTGATCTCCTGCATGCGCTGGTTTGCGTCGGGTGAACGGTTGGTGTCGGGATGGTATTTCATCGAGAGGCGTTTGTAAGCAGCCGTGATCACCTCCGGATCTGCGGAAGGGTCAATCTGTAAGATGCGATAATAATTCTTATCAGCCATTGCTAGCTATCATCTGGGTGAAGTAAATTTCATACCACGCAGACGATCTTCCATTTCGGTGCGGTGAATATTTGAAATTACATGCTGGCGCAGAGCCTGAAAGTCGAGAGAAGCTGTCAGATGACCTTTTTGCAGCTCTTCGATGATATGGTTCTCGTATGCACGTCTTTGAATGTTGTATTCGATGATCTGGTCATGAACTGCCAGCAGCGGAAAGACATTTTTATCAGGCACTTTGATGAACTTGCGTTCAAAATTGAGGGCTTCACGCAAAACCTGTGGATTTTCCAGGGCGAGGTCTCCGGTGATCTTGCGATAAGCGGATGAGAGGAAAACTTCTGCCAGTGATGCGCCGGCTAACATGGGGATGTAGGCGTCCGCGCTGTTGTAGTAAGCGCGGTGCAGGTTGGTTACCCAACCTCCCAGGCTGATACCGGTAACCACAACTGGAAGATAGCCCTGTTCCCGAGCAAATTCCACCAGTTTTTCAACCAGCCTGACCGAGACTGCCAGCATCCCCACAAAGTGGGTGAGGTGCTCCATCCTTTGCTGGTATTCCTTCAAGGAGTTGTGAAATGGAGCCCGCAGGGAGACCAGGCATGTATCATCAAAATCCTTCTGATTGTAGAAGACGTTTTTGAAGGTATTCTTGCTGGTTAAGCTATAGTCGAAGGGACGCTCGTTGTTGCCATGATGGAAGATGATGAATGGTAATCCAGCACTTTCCCAGTGGGCGACCTGGAACGCCGGGTCCACCCTACCGGCAAAGGTTTCCGTGGGCACTTCATAAATTCCCTTTCCCTTGATTGTGGGAAATTTTATAAAGACTGATTCCAGGTGTTGGTTAAAGGTAGACGTATCCACACTTCTGGAAAAGAATTTTGGACCTCCCAGGAGGGAAGATACCACAGTTATGCTGGATATGTCTAAGAATTCATGAAAATTCATGGTGTTAATTAATAGGTTCTTTTATAAAATCAGGTTTCAGGCTCAGCGAGTCTGCAGTAAGAATTTTAGCATAATTCTAAGGGCAAGGGGTATAGGAATAAGGGATCATATAAGCTGAACCCACACCGTGCTCCCAGCAGGCAGCTCGACCTGCCCTTCAGGGATGCATGCAATTGCTTCCAGGTCGGCCATTTCCTGCAAACGGCTCTGGTATTTCAGCGGCTGGAAGAGCAGTTTGTGATCATCTTTTAACAAACAGCCGTGTTTGAACTGCGTCCAATCTACCTGACCAGTGACGCTTTCTGCCATGCTGGCGGGTATTTTGGGTAGCCCCGGGTGGGAATACCCGGCGAGCTTGTGGAGCCCAGGCAGAGCCAACTGCACAAAAGCCATGTGGTTCGAAGGAGGACCGCCAGGCAGGCAAAATACTGGTTTGTCTTGATACAAACCGAAAGCGATGGCTTTGCCAGGTCCAATACGCACACGATGGTAGAATTTCTGCCAACCCAGCCCATCCAAAATATGCACCACCAGATCACGTTCACCTTTCCAGGCGCCGCCGCTGGTCAACATGGTGTCAAATTGCTGGAGGCAGGTTGTCAACGCCAGGCGGATACGGTCAGCATCATCTTTGACTAAGAAGGTCTCGACTTCAAACCCGTAACGCTGGCACCAGGCAGCCAGGGTGAACAGGTTGCTGGCATACAGTTTTCCCTGGAGCAGAGGTTGACCCGGGGCTAACACTTCATCTCCTGTGGCGATAATGGCAACCCTAGGCTGTTTGATCACAGGCACTTCCATGAGCCCGGCAGCTGCCAGAAGACCAATAGCAGGCGGGGACATCTTTTTTCCAGCAGGGACGATCAGGCTGCCGGCATTAACATCCAAACCGCGCGGCAAGATATTGCGGCCTGGTTCGGCGGTATTCGTAACTTGCACGCTTCCAGATTTAACCTGGGTAAATTCATCCGAAACAACCGCATCAGCCCCTGTGGGAATCGGCGCACCACTCAGGATCCGGACTGCCTCACCCGAGCGAACCTCCCCATACCAGCCACCACCGGCTGCCGCGCTGCCAACCAAGGTCAGGTAGACCGGAGATTGGGAAGAGGCAGCACTCACATCATTAGCTTGAATTGCATAGCCATCTTTGAAAGAGACATCTAAAGAGGGTGAATCGACTCTCGCCAGGAGGTCCTCAGCGGCAATCCGCCCTTCGGCTGCGAGCAGGTCCGCATTTTCGCGGTTGAGAGGTCGTATGTGCTCTAAAGTGAGCTCGAAAGCCTTATCAAAAGAGATCATATCCTGCCCGCTTGTTTTGTCAGATGTTCTAAGATCAGGTTTGTGATCCCCGGAACGTCATCCAGGCTTAATCTGGGTACACCGAGGTCTAAATCCATATCCGCATCGACAACCAGGGCAATGCGGTGTTCCGCGGAACCAATCAGTTCGGGCTTGTGGGTGGAGCGCAGGACTTCGATGCTGGGTTTATTCGCTCGTTTATAGCCTTCAACCAGGATCAAATCCACCTCCGTTATCTCAGAAGCAACCTCATCCAGATCCAGCTCTTGATCCAGCGTTCTGTATGATGCCAGTTTATTGGGAGCAGCGATCACCACATGCCGGCTGCCAGCCTGGGCAAACCGCCAGCTGTCTTTGCCTGGGTAGTCGATTTCAAAACCACTGTGGGAGTGGTGCTTAATGGTCGCAATGCGGAAACCGCGAGCGCTCAACTCCCTGACCACATTCTCGATCAGGGTCGTTTTTCCGGATTTGGATTTTCCAATGACAGTTATCAGGGGTATTTGGTTGTGATTCTTGACTGAAAGCGATCGGTCACCTGTCTTCCTTAGGTAGTAGCTGTCCTCGGCGCAGGAAAGGCACAGCGTTTTTGACCCCCGCATCACCTGGCGCTCATTGATGATCTCCTCTCCACATTCAGCGCAGTCCACCCGCAGTCCCGGTTGACTGATAATCTTTTTCAACGACACAGTAAGTTGAACCGGCTCGATGATGAACAAGTCATCATCAGTCATAATCTGATAAGCCTCCAACTGACTGTGCCAGGAGCTGGGTCTATCTGGCAGCAGCTGTTCTGCACGCGTGCGAGCTTGGGGATGTGGTTTTATGCGGATGCATTCTCCGCTGAGCGTATCGACGAAAGTGGCTGCCAGTTTGCCGTAATCAAGCACGCGCAGCGTCCTACGCTCGACCAGACAACCGGTGGCAACGGCAATACCACCCATCCCGCAGCCATCGCATTCTACAAATGTGAATAAACGTTTATCTCTTTGGGGTAGGTCAAGTTTTAACCTTTTACCTGCCAGCATACCCATACGCACCCCCAGCACCTGGCGGGGACAGAGGTTTTGATGACGAGCAGCACTGCGGGATAATAATTCTTGCAGCGATTCCACGGTTGGGCTCTCCTGACGAGGTTAAAGAATTAATCCGATAACTGCGATCGAAAGGACAATCGCGATGCCCCAGTCATACTTACCGACCTTGACCGGCATGGAGCGGGCGCGCTGCGGGGAGAAGGCGCGAGCTTCAGCCGCCAATGCGATCTCCTCCGCGCGTCCAAGTGCGCCAGCGATGATGGTGACTGCCAATAAACGCAGCCCTCTCCAGCGGTTTTTGCGAAAACCGCCTCGCATCCACATGCTGCGCCAGGCATTGGTGGCAGATTGCTGCAGGGCTGGCAGCAGGTTGAGCGCCACACCCATCGAAAATCCCAACCCACGCAAACCAGCCCGTTCGAGCAGCCCGGCGACCGAGGCGATGTCGATCCTGCTGGTCAAACCCTGGATAGACACCAGAACGACCAGGATGCGTAAGGTAATCTGGATTGAAGCCATCAAGCCTTCCGAGGAGTAGCGGGTGCCTGCTAAGCTGCGATCG
>JACUUU010000205.1 GCA_014859065.1 Anaerolineales bacterium | reverse complement strand
AGAGATAACCGCTGAAAGCATCTAAGTGGGAAACTCGCTCCAAGATTAGATCCCTCATCCCGCTAAGGGAGTAAGGTCGCAGGAAGACTACCTGCTTGATAGGCGGCAAGTGTAAGCACAGCAATGTGTTGAGCTAAGCCGTTACTAATGACCGAGGACTTAACTTGTGATGCGGAGAACTCGGGACTTTTCGAGATAATCTGAGCGATTTACAGAGCTGGGAAATTGAGAACAGCTATATCGAATTGCTCTTGAATTTATCACAAACCGTTCTATTCAATAATAATTTTGATTTCGAGTAAAGAGTCTCTTGGTGATTCCAGCGACGGGGGTACACCCGGCCACATCCCGAACCCGGTAGTTAAGCCCGTCAGCGCCGATGGTACTTGGGGGGCGACCCCCTGGGAGAGTAGGTCATTGCCAAGAGGCTTTTTCATTTTATGTCATTTGACAGGCTAATATTCTTGAGTTATAATTAATTTGACGTTGCAGGTTGGCATTTTAAGCTGTGAATAACCTGGATGGCAATATGGATAATATTGGCTGAAGTTCATTGACCCACTCGCACAAGCACCCATCACCTGGCTCGGCTGTGAGCGTGAATGTCAGCCGGGTTTTTTGTTTGTTTACCAGGCGTCACGATATGATAATCCGGTCTCAAGAGAGGAGGTGAGAAGATTGGCAACTGTAATATTGCGACCTAATGAGTCGCAAGACCAATTACTCAAACGGTTTCGCAAAAAGGTTGCGAAGAGTGGTATCTTGAGTACCGTACGACGTAAACGTTGGTTTGTGTCCAAGAGCGAGCTCAGACGTATCCAAAAGAAAAAGGCAATCCGGCGTTTCAAACGACGGGTTCCACGTGAAATGGAATAATGGGAAATCATTCCCTGCAAATAAATCCGGAGGTGTTTATGACAAAAGATGAAGACAAAATTCAGGTTGAAGGAACAGTTATCGAAGCTTTGCCAGCGACACAGTTCAAAGTTCGTTTGGATAATGGTCACGAAGTTTTAGCATATCTTTCAGGCAAGATGCGGAAATATTACATTCGCATACTACTGGGTGACCGTGTGCGTGTGGAAATGTCACCCTATGATTTGAGCCGTGGCAGAATAGTCTACCGGCACAAAAAACACGCGCCTATCCCTGAATCTGAAAGCTAGCACCTTTCTTTCCCCCGGATTTATCTTGATATTATTGTGGGGAACCGCGGCTGCTTCGATAGCGTGGTTCCCCACTTTTGTTTTATTCTTTCGACAGATCTAATATCAACAATTCAAAAACTGTGGATGTAACAAGCAGCCTCTCTAGGAAGTATAACGATAGTCCAGAGAGCTCAGAACCTTCATATAATTCACCCGTTCGAGTGTAGCTGGTTCGGATACAGATTGTTGACTCATACTCCCAAGCATTGTTTTAATTGAATCGTACTCTTTTTCTTCCATCCAATCTTCCACACCTCTAAGAATGTTGGTAGCATAAGCGATGCCGTACTTCAACAAGGTGGACGCAACCATGGATACGCTGGCGCCAGCCATCGTGGCTTTAATGACGTCGTCTGGAGTGTGAATGCCACTGGTCAGTGCGAAGTCGACTTCAAAGCGGCCGTAAAGGATTGCAATCCACCGCAGTGGGAGGCGCAGCTCCTGGGAGGTGCTCAATACCAGATTGGGGACTACTTCGAGGTTTTCGAGATCGAAATCAGGTTGGTAGAAACGGTTAAAAAGCACTAAACCATTAGCGCCTGCCTTTGTCAGTTGTTGAGCAAAGTTTGGTAAGGCAGTGAAGAAGGGGCTCAATTTTACTGCAATGGGGATGCTGATCGTCTCTCGAATGGATTTGACCAGGTTAATATATGTTTGCTCTAATTCGCTGGCTGATAAGTTTGGATCTGTGGGCAAATTGTAGATATTGAGTTCCAGCGCATCTGCCCCAGTTTGCTCGATCTTCTTGGCGTATTGAAGCCAGCCACCATTTGTTATCCCATTCAGACTAGCAATTATTGGAATGCTGACAGCTTGTTTGAGATCGTAGATGTGTTCGAGGTAGACATCTGGGCCAATGTTGTAGCGCCTTAGGTCACTATAAGGACCAAGATCTGGCAAGTAGGTGAGAGCTTCCGGAAACAAATCGGTTCCCTGAGTGACATCTTGATGGAGCCTCAAGCTATCCTGAAGGATCTGCTCTTCGAAGAGCGAGTACATGACAACCGCAGCAACACCAGCTTCCTCAAGACGACAAACGGAATCAACCTTTTCTGAAAGCGGAGATGCAGCAGCGATGAGTGGGTTTTTTAATTTCAAACCCATATAAGTGGTTGTTAGATCGACGACCATAAGACCTCCGAAGTGCCAGGATAGACTAATCCAGAGTCAAGGGAGAAGCGATGTGTCGAGCTCCCATGTGCAGCTTGGATTTCCAGGCAGATAAGTATTCTTTAATTACTCTCCCGATTCCTCGTCACCATTTTGGTTCATGGCAGCTAAGTTTTGATAAAGTTTCCAGCGTGATTTCACATCTTGCTTTGCCAGGTCCATTAACTTTTCAGCGCGTTCTTCATCGCTTTGGAGAAGCATGCGATAGCGAGTTTCGTTGTAAGCATAATCCTTAAACGAAATGGTGGGTTGCTTAGAATCGATTGTCAATGGGTTTTTGCCGTGATCGGCCAGTTCTGGGTTATAGCGATAAAGAGGCCAGAAACCAGACTGGACAGCCAGACGCTGCTGCTCCAACCCATGGACCAAATCGTATCCATGAGCGATACAGTGGCTGTAGGCAATGATCAAGGATGGTCCATCGTAGGCATCCGCTTCGAGGAAGGCTCGTAAAGTTTGTTGGTCGCTAGCACCCATGGCAATTCGGGCAACATAAACATAACCATAAGCCATTGCGATCATCCCCAGATCCTTTTTGGGGAGATCCTTACCTTTGGCAGCAAACTTAGCCACAGCTGCGCGCGGGGTGGATTTTGAAGCCTGCCCACCGGTATTGGAGTAAACTTCAGTGTCAAGTACCAGCAAATTAACATTGCGACCCATGGAAAGCACGTGATCTAACCCGCCAAACCCGATGTCATAAGCCCAACCGTCTCCACCAACGATCCATACACTCTTTTTGACCAGAGCATCAGCTACGCTCAATAATTCGCGCGCCTGTGGTGAATCGATCTCCTGCATCTTTTGTTTGAGCAAGGCAACCCGTTCGCGTTGAGCGGCGATACGAGCTTGATCCGATTGGTCGGCATGGAGCAAGCCATCAATCAGCTCATCTCCGAGGGTGTCAGCAAAATTGGGAAGTAATTCACGTGCGTATTGGTTCTGTTTGTCAAGAGTCAGGCGCATACCCAAACCAAATTCAGCGTTGTCTTCGAACAGTGAATTCGACCAGGCAGGGCCACGCCCTTCGTTATTGACTGCCCATGGGGTTGTGGGTAAATTGCCTCCGTATATTGAGGAGCAACCAGTGGCATTGGCAATGATTGTGCGGTCACCGAATAATTGACTGAGCAATTTAAGGTAAGGAGTTTCACCACATCCACCGCAAGCTCCTGAAAATTCGAAGAGAGGTTGCAGCAGTTGGGAGTTCTTTACTGTTGTGAAATTGATTTTGGTGCGGTCAACCTCTGGTAAGGAAAGGAAGTATTCCCAATTTTCCTTTTCACGTTGGCGAATCGGAGGTTGTGGAACCATGTTGATTGCTTTTCTACCGGTTTGAGACTTGTCTTTGGCAGGGCAAGCTTCGATACACAGCGCACAACCAGTGCAGTCCTCCGGAGAGGCGACCAGAGAGTACTTCATTTCGGGGAACTCTTTCCAGCGCGCATCTGCTGAGAGGAAGGATTGTGGGGCATTCTCCAAATATGAAGGTTCATAAACTTTCTCGCGGATGACCGCGTGGGGGCAGACAAAGACACATTTACCACATTGAATACAAATATCAGGTTCCCAAGCGGGAATTTCTAATGCGATGTTGCGCTTCTCCCACTGAGCAGTAGCGGTTGGGAAAGTGCCGTCGATAGGGAATGCACTTACGGGGAGACTGTCACCATCTCCAGCGATGATCCTGCCTAAGACCTCTTTTACAAATTTGGGAGCTTGCTCGGGGACCGGCAGACGCAGCTCCTGTTCGCTGGTGACCTCGTGTGGGTAATCAACTTTATGCAGGTGCTCGAGAGTTCGATCGACCGCAGCGTAGTTACGCTGCACTACTGCTTCGCCTCTCTTTCCGTATGTCTTCTTGATGGCATCCTTGATCGCTGCGATCGCTTCATCGCGGGGGAGAACTCCGCTGATAGCGAAGAAGCAGGTCTGCATAATGGTGTTAATCCTCTGTCCCATACCGGTTTCTTCCGCAACTCTATACCCATCAATAACATAGAACTGCAAATCTTTCTCTATGATTGCTTTTTGGGTTACTCGGGGAAGGTGGTCCCAGACCTCTTCAGGTCCATAACTGCTATTGAGCAGGAAGACAGCGTTGGGAATTGCATATTCGAGGATGTTGTAACGTTCGAGAAAGTTGAACTGGTGGCAAGCCACAAAGTTTGCTTCGCTGATCAGGTAAGAGGCGTTGATAGGACGTGGCCCGAAGCGTAAATGAGAGATGGTAACAGCACCGGATTTCTTGGAGTCGTAAACGAAAAAACCTTGAGCGAAGTTATCCGTCTCTTCACCAATAATCTTGATTGAATTCTTATTGGCACCGACTGTGCCATCAGCACCTAAGCCGAAAAAGACTGCTCTGACAGTGTCAGCATCTTCAATGTTGAATTTTGGATCATACTCAATGGATGTTTTATTAACGTCGTCGACGATTCCCAGTGTAAAATGGTTTTTCGGCTGGTCTTTTTTCATCTCATCGAATAAACCTTTGACCATGGCTGGAGTGAATTCTTTGGAGGATAGGCCGTAGCGACCACCGATAAATGTGGGGATTTGTTTGAATGGGGTGAGTCCCAATGCCATACCTTCGTTGATGCTGGTGACAACATCGGTGTAAAGAGGTTCTCCCGCTGCGCCTGGTTCTTTGGTCCTATCGAGGACGGCAATTATCTTGGTAGTTTCGGGTAGGGCTTTGACAAAGTGTTCGATGGAAAATGGACGATAAAGGCGGACAGCTAAGACGCCCACTTTTTCACCTTGTTTATTTAAATATTTTGCTGTCTCAGCAGCGGTTATTGCACCACAACCCATCATGACAATCACACGCTCTGCATCTGCAGCACCAAAATATTCAAACAGCTGGTATTGGCGACCCGTGAGATCAGCAAACTCATCCATAACATGTTGGGTGATATCCGGACAAGAATTGTAGAAAGGATTGACGGTCTCACGAGCCTGGAAGAAGACATCAGGATTTTGCGCAGTACCCCGGATAACGGGACGATCAGGGGAGAGTGCGCGATGGCGGTGAGCGAGGATCGATTTTTCGTCCAACATGGCACGTAAATCGTCATCATTCAGCTGTTCAATTTTGTTGACCTCGTGGGAAACGCGGAAACCCTCGAAGAAGTGGACAAATGGGATGCGAGATTTCAACGAGGCAGATTGGGAGATCAAGGCAAAATCATGCGCTTCTTGAACTGTGGCTGAGGATAAGAGGGCAAAACCGGTTGTGCGAGTTGCCATGACATCTGAATGATCTCCAAAGATAGATAGCGCGTGGGAGGCGAGAGTCCGGGCTGAGACGTGAAATACGGTTGGAGTCAATTCACCGGCGATTTTATACATGTTGGGGATCATCAAAAGCAAACCCTGGGAGGCGGTAAATGTTGTAGTCAAAGCTCCGGTCTGTAAAGCCCCATGTACAGCGCCTGCAGCGCCTCCTTCTGATTGCAATTCAACCACATCTGGCACAGACCCCCAAATATTCTTTTGACCTGCAGCTGACCATGCATCAGCAAGCTCACCCATCGTTGAGGAGGGGGTGATAGGATATATAGCAATTACTTCGTTTGTCTTGTGGGCAATGAGAGCAACCGCTTCATTACCATCAACAGTTATTTTGTTTCTTTTATTCACTTGTCACTCCATCTCTTGCCAGTTATGCATGCTGTGATCGAAAGCATGCTTTTTTAAAACAGGGTAATATTTTCTAAGTTTTCAACTTATAAGTTTAGTCTTTATAAGTGTGCAGAGATAGTTATTTATGACACATATATTACCTGTGACCTGTCACATTCTGGGTATTCCGTGTTAAGATTAGGTGGAGAGCAATTCCAGCCGAATCGTCAAGCAATTTGACTTGACCATCCTGCGTAGGCGATATACAATCAAATAACCCTCAGCAATTTGATTGGATTGATAAGAATATCACATGGCAAGCCGAGGCACTATGCTTCAAGAGAAACCTGATAACAAAGATGCTTGGAAGAGCTGGTCGACCTCACTTAGACGATGGGGGTTGCAGGAGGTAGTCGCCCAAATACTGGTTTCGGGCGGATA
>JACUUU010000486.1 GCA_014859065.1 Anaerolineales bacterium | reverse complement strand
ACCATGCTTTGCAACTCCTGGGGGAAAGATGCTCTCCACTCCCTTGCGGAGTTCTCCACAAGCTAAACGAGCATGGTCGCGCGCTTCATCCGGGAAATATCTCCGAATTAATTCGGGGGGTGGGTCCTGTGACTTGGTCATCTCACCATTCCTTCTCGTATAGAGATTATATCGCGGTTTTTACTCGCCATCCCCCACCATTACCAGAAGGATTGACACCACACAACCGGCTATATAACAACTGACAACTATGGTTTTCTAGCGCGAAAGTTTATCCCCAGAGTTCCGAAGTCCGCCGCGCTGCTTGACTGCGGCGCACCACTGAACACATCTGCTCGCCAAGTAATTTCAAAATCGACAAATCCAGCAGCCACAACCGTAGCCTTTAGCTCTGCTTCCAGCAGAGCACCGGCAATTCAACCCGTCCATAAGGCGATATCCTGTTTGGCGTCATCCGGGACAGCTTTCTGAACCAGGATATCACCAATTTGAAGTCGTCCACCGGGCTTCAAGATGCGCTCCATTTCCATGAGAGCTGCTGATTTGTCCGGTACCAGGTTGAGTACTCCATTGGAGATGATTACATCTGCCCAACCATCCTCGACAGGCAGCTTCTCAGCATATCCTTTGAGAAATTTTACATTTCCAAAGCCATTCTCTTGCGCTGCCTGGTTTGCCTTGGCAATCATCGCATCGGTCATATCTACACCGATTACCTCACCACCTGGGGCTACCATCCAGGCCGCGATCAAACTGTCGATCCCAGCTCCACTACCAACATCTACCACCTTCTCGCCATGTTGTAGTATTCCCAGGCTGAATGGATTACCAGTTCCAGCAAATGATTCAATGGATACCTGCGGGATCTTCTCTAACCATTCATCCTTATAGCCAAGCATATTGGCTAACGGTCGACCGGTGTGAAAGTGAAAACCGTGTTCGGGGTTAGTTGCAACCAGTTCGTATTCATCTTGGATAGCACAGCGTAGTGCTTCAACATTGGTTGAGATGACGGGATTTACAGAAATTGTCATATATTATCTTCCTTTCATAATTTACACTTGGTAATATTTGCTTATGCTTGGTTTAGCCAAATCGGATAGTGAACAGCCTCCCCCCAATGGCTCTGGGAGGTAGAAGGTATACCTCCCAGAGCTCAAAAGCCGGTTTGAAAATTATTGGCTCAAAGTTGGTAACTTGACACTAATCTAAATCTCCTTAATCTTGCAAGCTGACAGTAACCGGAACCGGATTGCGAATGATATCTAACACGGGAGATGTTTTTTGGACGTAGTTGCATAATTCAACAACCTTCTCCTTGGGAGCATCGCATTTCACCCGGTAAGTTAAGCGAATAGTCTCGTATCCAGGGCGAACATCCTCTTAAAGACCCAGGAAGGCATGCAAATCCAGATCGCCTTCCAGATCAAAGTCCAGGCTGTCGACCTTGATCCCTTGTGCAGCCGCGTTATAGATGAAGCCAACCGACAAGCAGGAAGCTAAGGCATGCAGGACAGCCTCAACAGCATTTGGACCTGCATTATTGCCAAGCAGGACTGGTGGCTCATCTCCTTCTAGAGAAAATGGCGTGGAACGAGAAGTATCTTCCTGGCCTGCGCCGTAAAATTCCTTGATAGTGGTGCGTGAATGGCCTCCATCAAGCCATTCAGTGCGGGCGCGAAATTGGAATCGGGCTAGCTCAGGGTTATCTTTGATTGCATTTACAGTTGCCACAAGCTGGTCTACGTTTACACCGTTTACTTGAGTTGAAATTTGGGTAGTCATCGTGCTCTCCTTTCTAGATATATAAGATGATATTTATCTAGATAATACATCGACAACCTCCCAATCTTCTTACTCCCATCTCCCATTAAGCTGATTTTTGGGAATTAATAAAAATTAACCACTAAGATGATCGAATGCCAATCTTGTCGATAAACTAAAGCAAGACATTCAAACAGGATATACCGCACCTAATCGCTCAAAAATTGTCTGAGCTTGCTCTCGAATGATAACAGCTTGTTCATCTTCTACTGAAGCATCCTTTGTATCCAGCAGGTCAGCTATTGCAGAGAGGCAGCGCGCGGCTTCGTAATTGTGTCCAACCTGTTGATAGATCTTATAAGCCTTATCGTACTTTTCTAGCGCATCTTCCAACAGACCCTGGGCTGCCAGCACTTCGCCGCGGCTTTGATTCGCCATTGCGACCCACATAGAGCTTCCATATTTATCTACTGCAGATTCCAGCTTCTGGCAGTATTCTTCTGCCTCCTGAATATTACCTTTCGCTAACTGCAAACTTACCACGGCAGGCAAGAACAATGCATCACACGTAACGCAATTTCCATGGCGCACACTCATTTCTAATCCTAACTTAAAATATTCCTCTGCAGTTTTCAAATCACCTGCCAATAAACGATTTCGGATCATGGATGCAAACAGTCGGATCTGGCAATGAGCGCGCATCATAGCGCGATCAGCAACTTCAAGTCCTTCTCGAAAAGAATCCATAGCCTCCTCGAACTGTCCTCTTGCGGTCTGAATAACCCCTAGACGCTGCCAGGCAAGTGCTTCACCCGAAGCTGCTCCGAGTTCTCGATATAATTTTATCGATTCTGCAAGAACAGTCTCCGCTTCTTCCCAATTTCCCGCCTGGTATTCGAGCGCACCAGAAAAGCACTTGCACAAAGCAATAGCCCGCGGCGCTCCCATCCGGTTGGCTTGGTTCAGGGTCAGATCGATGGTTTGTTTGACGTCTTTATAACCTTTATCACCATACAGGTGATATTCCCAGAGTCATAGATGAACATCAAAAGCATCTGTTACATCCAGAGCTTCACCGGCTATATCTGCGCGCTGGCGTTCATAAGCAACACCCTCCTGCCACTCGCCCAGTGAATGACAGGCCAGTGCTAACATCTCATACGCACGCGCAATGGCATCAGTCTTATTCAAACGCTTAGCGATCGTCAGGCTGCGTTCAGCTACTTGCATAGCTTGTTGATATTCATTGCGGTGCCAGTGAATCTGCGCCAGGTTGTACCACAGGTCAGCATATTCCGGCGCATCCTCCCCTCCATCCATTTTATCTAACGCTGTTTCTAAATGTTTTTCTGCAGGATCCAAATCACCAGCTGTGATCAAGGCAACCGCTGCTCCACAATGCATTCGAACCACTTCATTATTTTTTGGCTGCCAATCTGGAGTTGCTTCCATAGCCAGAGCACGCTCAAAATTCTTCACTGACCTCGGTGTATCTGCTAATATTTTGTACCACCAACCCAATTTTTCAAGTAAATACCAATAACGATCGGGATAATTCAAGCCCAATTCGTCCATCAGGGAAATTGCCCGTTCGAAGTAATCGATCCCAACTTCAAACGCATATACATCAGCTGCATTCTCGCCTGCTTTTATCAGGTGAGGTAAGGCGTGCTCGCGGCGATCACTGGAATCATAGTGATAAGCCAAAGATTCATCTACATGCGCCAGCACCCCAGGCCTGGACTCAAGAACAGCCTCTATCGCTTCAGCAATTCGTCTATGTTGAATTTCTCTGCGGGTATGTCTAAGGCTCTCATACAATGTCCTGCGGATCAAAGGGTGTTTGAATTGATAACCATTTTGTATTTCTTCAATAAGATGACCATCTAAAGCAACATCTAGAGCATCCAGAATCTCACCATTTGAGAGATCAACTACTCTGCTTAAAATCTCGAAATCGAATTCTCTACCTATCACTCCTGCAGCAGATAGTACACCTTCAACATTTTTGCCCAACTGTCTAACGTTTAATCGCAGTAAAGCACTTAAGTCGTCCGGTACACTCAACTTTTCGCCCGATTTCAATGACCAATAGATTCTCCTCAATTCCAACTTCCTTTCTGTCCTGAGCGCTCTACCCATCTCTTGAGCAAAGAAAGGATTTCCTGAAGTTATTTCATTTATCTCGCGCGTGAGATTCTGATCTACCTTGCCTTGGAAGATATCTTCCAATATCTCTTGTACAGCTGATTGGTTCAATGGCTTTAGAGCTATCATCTGGCTCAATCCTTCCCGGTATAAGGTGCTCAGTAGGGTGTTGAATTGAACCATGGTAGGTGAGTCAATTCGGTAGGTGGTAACAAAAAGCACTGGTGCCGTACGCATTTGCCGAGTTAGGTAATGAAAGAGCTGCAAACTAGTCTCATCTGCTGCATGTAAATCATCTAATAAAACCAATAATGGGGCTTGATTAGTTATCTCAAGCAAAAAATTTCCGGCAGACTTAAACAATGCCCAATGTTCGAGCTGTGAATCTTGTTCACCCGCGTGCTTAAAGTGAGTGATTGGATTCTCTTCTAAAGAACGTTCCTTTTTTGCCAGGAAATGATCAAACGCTTCTATAAATGGTTGATAGGGTAACCGTCCTTCTTGCTCGTATGCTGCTCCAAATATAGTCTCCATACCAGCCTCAATCGCCATTTTCAAAGCTTCCATTGCTAAGCGGGTCTTACCAATGCCTGATTCCCCGCCGATCAACACAACTCTACCCTGCCCTTCTTGCTTGGTTGAATCGATCATCGCTGATAATTTTTCTAATTCAGACTGGCGTCCTACAAAGAGACCTGAATCTGTAAGTTTGAAATTTAGAGGTTCAGGTGGAATCAAGTTAACAGCTTTGTGATTTTCAGGTTTTGAAACTAATTCACCCCGTATAATTTGGTTATACAAATCTTTAGTTTCAAGTGCAGGCGAGATATTAAGTTCATTTTCGAGGTTGTCGACGCAGGATTGGTACTGGCGCAAAGCATCGTGACGTCGCCCGGAAAGGGCATATGCTCGCATTAGCTCCTGGTGCACGGTTTCATCAGCTGGATCTCTGGCGATCAACGGCATCAATATCCCAATCCCAACCGTGAAGTCATTTCTCTCAAAATAATCTTTAGCCAGGCTAATACGGACTTCCCGGTGGAGTCGCATTAACTCCTCGCGGGGAAGTAATGTCCATTCCTCATAGCGTTCATCGGGTAATAGATCCCCTTCATAAAGATTTAAAGCTCTTATGTGTCTGGAAATACGTTGCTGAGGAGCTACATCAGGCTGTAAAGAACACAGGGTTTCAAATTCTTTACTATCAACCCATATCTCATCATTCAAATTCAGGATTCCATTCTCGAATGAAAAGATCTTTTCAGCAGTCCCTTCACCTAAGAACGAGTCAATCGTCTGACGTATAGAATAAATTACTCGATAAAGGTTATTTGAACCTGAAGAGATATCGGTCTCAGGCCATAAGAATTCAATCGCCTGGTCTTTAAGTAAGCTGCCTTCATATGCCAGGCGCTGTAAGAGCACAGCAGCTTTTCGCCTTTTCCAATCCTTCTTCGTTATTACATTGTCAGCCTGGTGGATCTCGAATTTTCCAAGCAAATAAATCCGTATGGGTTTGGGGTCTGTATTCATCCGATTATTCTATGATGTGGAAATTTGCCACCCTTGAATCTTTGGTTGTGATGGGGCAAGTTGAATATTAGATAATTATTATCGTATTATAGCATAATAAGCAAAACCCGACAAATTAAGTCTAGATTAATTCCTTGATCGCACACCGAATGCCGTTTTATTGTAGTAAAAACCATTAATGGTTTTTCGCAGCTAGAAATCAAGCTCAAGATAGGCAGACCCAGGTTTCCAGAAATTCGGTATACTTAACCCTCGATTAGATAGAGGTCTGCCGAGCAGAGATAAGGACAAACTATGCAACCTGCAGAAACATTATCATCCGAACAGAAAACATCATGGCTTGATCGCCCAATCTTGAACAGCTTTACCCTGAGTTGGGAAACAATTTTATTTGTTGGCATTCTGCTTCTGGTAATTTTCACCCGTTTCTATGATCTGGAACCAAGGGTGATGAGTCATGACGAGACCACCCACGTGTTCTTCTCCTGGCGCCTTTACCGAGGCGATGGATACGCACATGACCCCATGACGCATGGCCCTTTGCAATTTCATCTCGTCGCCCTATCCTACTTCCTGTTCGGTGACAATGATGCCAGCGCTCGTGTCCCAGCAGTATTAGTGAGCATCGCGGCTGTAGCTTTCTTGTGGAACTACCGCCGTTACCTGGGACGTGCTGGCATCCTGGTCGCTGCATTTCTTTTCCTGATCTCCCCTTACTTGCTCTATTATTCCCGCTATGTACGCAATGAAGCATTGGTGGTGCTTTTCGGTGTCATGATGATCTGGGCTATATTACGTTATCTCGAGACCGGCTCCTGGCGTTATATCTACTGGCTTACGGCAGCAACCATCCTGCATTACACCGCCAAGGAGACTGCCTTTATCTATACTGCTCAAGCTTTGATTTTTCTGGCATTATTTTTCATTGGTCGAGTCTTAAAAGCCTCCTGGGTTCACCCAGAACACCGCACGCGCTTCTTAATCGCCCTGATAGCCGCATTTATTTTGTTGGGTGCAGCTGGTGGTGTTTTCCTGCTCAGCGAAGAAGTTACCGCTCTCAGCCCAACCGAAACAGCTCCTCCAGCAATACCCGGCCAAGAAACACCTGAACATGCTCCTACCAATGTACTTCTTCCAATCATTGTGCTTGGTGTTCTAACTGGTTTAGCTCTACTGGTGGCAGCATTCTTCTTAGTTCGCGGCTATACGCTCACCAAAATCCGTTCTGAACGCTCCTTTGACCTTTTAATCCTGCTTGGCACCCTGGTTCTCCCCATGCTATCGCCTTTCCCAGTCTATCTCGTCGGCTGGAACCCTCTGGATTATTCTACCGAGGGGTTGCTGCGCACTGCAGTGTTCTTGATCCCAATGGTATTGATTGCCATAGCTGTTGGGCTCTGGTGGAACCCACGCCTGTGGTTGATTAATGCTGCTGTGTTCTATGGGGTATTCACAATTTTATATACAACTATCTTCACCAATGGAAATGGCTTTTTCACCGGTTTGGTGGGCTCACTTGGATACTGGTTAGAACAACATGGAGAAACCAGAGGGAACCAACCCTGGTATTACTATCTCTTTGTTCAGATTCCGGTGTATGAATACCTTGCAGCATTAGGATCGTTGTTGGCTTTCTATTACTTCGGAATCCTTCGCCGAATTCAGTCAGGTCTGATGGGAGGCGAGACAGATTCCAATCAGGAGATCAGTGAAAACAGTGACAATGATCAGCCTTTAACCAACTCAAGAAACCTGGCATTCATACTGCTTGGGTTTTGGGTCATCTCCAGCATACTTGCATATTCCATTGCTGGTGAGAAAATGCCCTGGTTAACCGTGCACATCGCCTTTCCAATGGCGCTCCTGGCAGGATGGGGGTTTGGTCATCTGATCGAATCGATCGATTGGACCAGGTTCCGCCTTGTCCGTGGTGTCCTGATAGTGATTATGATCCCGATTTTCCTTATTAGCATGGCTACTACCCTGGGTTATCTATTTGGACCCAACCAACCTTTTCAAGGGACTACTCTCGAACAATTACAAATAACCTCAGGGTTCATGAGCGGCCTTATCATCACATTAGCCAGTGGTTTTGTAATGGCGCGAATTCTAAAAACCTGGCCATTGGTTGAGTTTACCCGCATGGCGGCGCTCACTGCCTTTGCTCTTCTAGCATTGCTCACCATTCGCACTGCTATCAGGGCAACTTACATCAATTATGACTACGCCACAGAATACCTGGTTTACGCTCATTCAGGCCATGGCCCTAAAGAAGCGTTAGCGCAAATCGAAGAAATATCCAGACGAACTACGGATGGGTTAGGGCTAGTTGTAGCATATGACAACCAAACTACTTATCCTTTCTGGTGGTATTTCCGCAACTTTGAGAACCAGCGTTACTATGGAAGCAATCCCACCCGTGATCTACGTGAAGCGCCCATTATCCTGGTAGGAGATCAGAATTACGGCAGGCTGGAGCCGATCGTCGGGCAGGCTTATCACCAATTCGACTATATCCGGTTGTGGTGGCCAAACCAGGATTATTTCAACCTGACCTGGGAAAGAATCTGGAATGCGATCAGTACGCCCGAGTGGCGGGCAGCCATCTTCCAGATTTGGTTCAACCGTGACTATACGCTTTACGGCGAACTGACTGGCCGAGACATGACCCTCCCAAATTGGGAGCCATCCGCGCGTATGCGTATGTATATCCGTAAAGACATAACTGCACAACTATGGAATTACGGCGCCGCTCCTGCGCCAGAAGACATCTTCACCGATCCTTATGAAAATAAAGAGCTACAGCTTTTCGCGGACATGATCCTGGGAAATCCTGGTCAGGAACCTGGCAATTTTCAGGGGCCGAGAGGATTGGCAATCGCCCCTGACGGCAGCATATTCATTGCTGACACTGCAAACCACCGCATCCAGCAAATTAATAGAGACGGCTCCCCCATTGCTGTGTGGGGCAGCTTCAGTGGCAGCGATCCTGGAGCGGCTCCACCAGGTACTTTTAACGAGCCTTGGGGAATTGCCATCGGACCTGACGGTTCTGTCTTTGTGGCTGACACCTGGAACCATCGCATTCAGAAATTTAGCCCCCAGGGCGAATTCATCACCATGTGGGGATATTTCGGCCAGGCTGAATCTCCTCTGGCGTTTTGGGGACCGCGGGATGTTGCCATCAACGCTGAAGGGCACATCCTGATCACCGATACCGGCAATAAACGGGTGGTGATCTTCGACTCGGACGGTAATTTCATCAACCAATTCGGCAGCTCCGGGTTCGCTCCTGGTCAATTTGACGAGCCGGTTGGCATGGCAATCGACGACCATGGCAGATTATTCATAGCGGACACCTGGAACCAGCGTATCCAGGTTTTCGAACCAGATGGATTTGGGAATTATCGCCCCCTCACTTCTTGGGAAGTCTACGCCTGGTTTGGCAGCTCCTTAGATAACAAACCCTTTCTGGCTGTAGACCAGCATGGAAGGGTATTTGCTACCGACCCGGAGGGTTATCGTGTCCTGGTTTTTACCCCAGAAGGAGAGATCATCAATTTCTGGGGGGATTATGGGATCAGCCCTGATAGTTTCGGGCTCACCGGGGCAGTGGCCACCGATCCGCTTGGAGGAGTTTGGATCAGCGATACTGGCAACAGCCGCATCATGCGCTTCACACTACCCGAAGATTGAGACCTAACAAGACCAAGACCATTGACCCAAGTTCAACATGGTATAATCACCTCGAAAACTCAAACTGGCGAGAAAATCAATCTCGAATTATGGGGAGAATTCCTGCATGAAGCTACACGAATACCAATCGAAACAAATTTTTTCAAAACACCAAATCCCTGTCCCTAAAGGAAGGGTAGCGGTCACTGCAAGTGAAGCAAAACACATTGCTGAAGAGTTAGGTGGCCGCGTTGTGATTAAATCCCAGGTTCTGGTTGGCGGAAGGGGTAAAGCGGGAGGCATCCGCTTAGCTAAAAGCCCCCAAGAAGCCGAGGATTTAGCAGCTCATATTCTTTCCATGGAAATTAAAGGCTTGCCTGTCCGTAAGGTCCTGGTTGAAGAAGCAGTCAATATCGAGACAGAAATCTACCTGAGCATCACCAACGATCGCTCAACCCGCAAACCTGTGATCATTGGTTCTGCCTCTGGTGGCATCGATATCGAAGAAGTAGCCCAACAAACACCAGAGAAAATCATCAAGGTCCATATCCACCCTCTTCTGGGACTAAGGGATTACCAGAGTCGCGATATTGCCACTGGTATTGATATCAGCCGGCAGTTGTGGCGGGATTTCGGTCAGATTGCTCAGGGGCTTTGGCAGATTTACAAAGAAAACGATGCCACATTAGTGGAAATCAATCCGCTTGTTATCACCTCTGAAGGTCGCTTACTGGCTGTGGATGGGAAGATGATGGTTGACGACAACGCCCTATTCCGTCACACTTCGCTGGCTGAAATGCGCGATCTTGATATTGAAGAGAGCTCAGAGGTTGAAGCCCGAAAATACGGCCTGTCCTATATCAAACTGGACGGAGAAATTGGCTGCATGGTCAATGGCGCCGGGCTGGCTATGGCAACTATGGACATCATCAAACTGTTTGGTGGCGAGCCAGCCAATTTTTTGGATATTGGTGGAGGTGCGGGATCAGAAAAGGTAGCCGCAGCCCTGCGTATCATTCTGTCTGATCCTACTGTCAAAGCGGTCATGTTCAACATATTTGGCGGTATCACCCGCGGGGATGAAGTAGCTCGGGGCATACTGACTGCTCTCGATGAAGTTAAACCCAATGTTCCAATGGTCATCCGTTTGGTTGGCACAAAAGCTGAAGAAGGTCTTCAAATTTTAGCCAATGCTGAGATGATTACAGCCACAACCCTTGTGGATGCAGCCCAAAAAGCGATCGCAGCAGCAAAGGGAGGTCAATAGATATGAGTATCCTGGTTGATAAAAACACCCGCTTATTAGGCCAAGGTATTACCGGTCATGAAGGGTTATTTCATACCCAAGAAATGGTGAAATACGGAACCCAGGTCGTTGCTGGCGTTACCCCAGGGAAAGGTGGAGAATGGTTGCTGGATGGGAAAATACCGGTATTCGACTCTGTGCGTCTGGCTGTTGAAGCTACTGGAGCAAATACCAGCGTCGTTTTCGTACCTGCCCGGTTCGCCCCCGATGCGTTGTTTGAATCAGCTGATGCGGGGATCTCTTTGATTGTATGCATTACTGAAGGGATTCCCGTGCAGGACATGATGCGTGTGCGCAATTACCTCGATCAAAAAGGTGTTCGCCTGGTCGGACCAAATTGCCCCGGTGTGCTGACACCTGGTGAAGCTAAAGTTGGCATAATCCCTGGAGATATCGCCATCCCTGGAAATGTGGGTGTTGTCTCACGTTCGGGGACATTGACCTATGAGGTGCTCTATGCGCTAAAAGAAGTAGGGGTTGGTGCCTCCACATGTGTTGGTATCGGTGGTGATCCGATAAACGGCACGGACTTTATCGATGCATTGAGCATGTTTGAAGCAGATCCACACACCGAGAAAATTGTTTTGATTGGAGAAATCGGCGGCACTGACGAAGAAAATGCAGCTGAGTTTATTGCTGACCACATGACAAAGCCAGTAGTCGCCTTTATCGCCGGTCAAACCGCCCCCCCAGGTAAACGGATGGGGCATGCTGGAGCAATTATCGAATCTGGTTCTGGCTTGGCAGAAGATAAAATTAAAGCTTTACAAGCAGTAGGGGTTCGGGTTGCCAAACACCCTGAAGAAATCCCATCTTTGTTAGAATAAAACTACCAAAAGGATTGCTCTGGAAATCCACCTATTCTTACAAAAAAAAGCTGCAGTTTGTTCACTGCAGTTTTTTCATTGACATAAAAGGAAATATATTATCTATACCCTTGAATATCACATATGGGTTTCCAGGTACTGCACAGCCTCGCTAACCGTGCTTATCTTCTGAGCATCCTCGTCCGAAATCTCTCCACCAAACTTATCTTCAAAGGCCATTATCAATTCAACCAGGTCCAAAGAGTCGGCTTCAAGGTCTTCTCGAAACCTTGCTTCTGGGGTCACTTTGTCTTCATCAACACCTAGTAGATCGACAATAATTGCTTTAACCTCAGAGAAAATGTCTGCTTCTGCCATGGATCATCCTCCTAATTAGGTATAGTTCCCAATGGGGCTTATTGTATCCTTGCCCCAAGATCTGTCAAGTGTGAAAACGTACAATTGACAGGTAATATTCAGGCTGGTAAGATAGCTTCAATTGACAGGAACACCAAAGCATGCCAAAAGTTACGCCTACTAGTTCCAGAAAAGCAGATCATATTCTAATCAATTTGAATGAAGATGTTCGCTCAGCTATCCAAACCGGGCTTGAACGTTACCGGTTTATCCACCAAGCGTTGCCAGAGCTCAACCTGGAGAGCATCAATCTCACCCAAAAATTTTTTGGACGCACCATCCAATCCCCTATAATGATCTCCTCAATGACTGGAGGAAGCGACCAGGCTGTACCAATTAACCGTACCCTGGCGATGGCAGCCCAAGAAACCAAAATTCCCATGGGTTTGGGATCTCAACGTGCAGCCATCGAACAACCTGAACTGGCATCGACCTTTCAAGTACGCAGATACGCCCCCGATGTCCTGCTCTTTGCTAACCTTGGGGCAATCCAACTCAATTACGGTTATGGAGTAGATCACTGCTTGAAAGCCGTGGAAATGATCGAGGCGGATGCATTAATCCTGCATTTGAATCCCCTTCAAGAAGCAGTCCAGTCAGAAGGAGACACCCATTTTGCTGAACTACTCAAGAAAATTGAAATGGTATGCAATACCATACCAGTTCCTGTTGTTGTCAAAGAAGTAGGTTGGGGCATATCTGAGAAAGCAGCTGCACAGCTGGTTTCAGCTGGGGTAGCTGCCATCGATGTTGCTGGTGCTGGCGGCACTTCCTGGTCGCAAGTGGAAATGCATCGGGCTAAAGACCAAGCTCAAGCCCGGCTGGCAGCTGCATTTATCGATTGGGGCATACCAACTGCAGACTCAATCCTCAATGTCCGCAGAGTCGCGCGTGATCTGCCGATTTTTGCTTCTGGGGGATTGCGCAACGGCATTGATATCGCCAAGTGCATCGCTTTAGGAGCAGTTTTAGGGGGTATGGCCAGCCCCTTCCTGAAAGCTGCTTCTCGTTCACTAGAAGAGACTATCCATACGATCAACGAAATCCATCGCCAAATTCAGGTATGTATGTTCGCAGCTGGAGCAGCCAACCTGGACGAATTACACAGCACTTCTCTCCAGGAAATTTCCAGGTAGAGAAAAATATAATAAAGTTCTTATAGGCATTAAATTAAAACCAATAATAACGATCCGGGATAAGAACCTTGAATACGCTCACATCATCCGAAGAATTAATCCAATCGATGCTGCCTGCAATTGAAGCAGAGCTCGAAGTGGCAGTTTCACTAGCCAATGGGAATATAACAAAAACCTTACACCAGATGCTCACTTATCACCTTGGTTGGGAAGGGGAAGCAGCAGGACCTGAGGCTCGAGGGAAACGCATACGCCCTCTCTTGCTGCTCCTGACTTGCTCAGCCGCAGGAGGCAATTGGCAAGCAGCATTACCTGCCAGTGCCGCGGTAGAATTGGTCCATAACTTCTCACTGATCCATGATGATATTCAAGATAACAGCCCACTGCGACGTGGACGCACTACTTTGTGGAAACATTGGGGTATCGCCCAGGCAATAAACGCCGGTGATGCCATGTTTACCTTAGCTCATCTTGCCTTGCTGCGATTAAACGAGCATTCACCAGCTGATATCGTCATTAAAGCCGCTCGAACTCTCCAACAAGCCTGCCTCAACCTTACCAGAGGTCAATACCTTGACCTCGATTACGAAACTCGCAATGATATTACTATAGACGATTATTGGCCAATGGTTGAAGCTAAAACCGCATCATTAATTGCCACCTGTACGGAGTTAGGTGCACTTATTTCCGTTACAGATGAAGAACGCTGTTCAGAATTTCGCCGTTTTGGCCTTTCTTTAGGTCTTGCCTTCCAAGTTCAAGACGACTTGCTGGGAATTTGGGGTGATGGGATATTAACAGGAAAATCTACTGAAAGTGACCTTACTTCAGGGAAAAAATCGTTACCAATATTATTCGGACTAAGTCAAAATGGGAGCTTTTATAATCGCTGGATGCAGGGGTCAATCAAGGCAGAAGAAGTCCCCGAGCTGGCAAAATTACTTGATAGTGAAGGAGCGCGAAGTTTTACTCAAGGTCAAGCCAATCGTCTAACCAAAGAAGCGCTACAAGCGCTCGAAAACAGCAAACCTGAGGGATTAGCTGGTCAGGTATTGAAAGAAATCACCCTCAAACTGGTGCAGCGCGAATCATAAGTTCATCATACAAAACTTATAAACACCTGGTTACCTAATAAGCGACCTCTGTGCGTCAAACGTAATCTTTCCCCATTTTCATCCACCCATTCTAACAAGCCTTTTGAAATTAAAGGGTTTATCCGATCGGAGAAGACATCTCCAAGTTGACGGTTAAAACGTTGGATGAAATCAACTTTCGATACCCCCTCTCGAATCAATCGCAGCCCCATGAACATCGTTTCAGCCATTTCAGTCTCGATATCGATTGGCTGCAGATGCTCTGTCGCAGGAGTCTGCGGTAAAGGGTACACTTCAGCAGCCATGCAGCATTGAATGTAGGATTTTGGTGAACGAACATTCGCGGTCCGAAAGCCATGTGTATAACCGTGAGCTCCAGCTCCCAATCCTATATAGGGCAGGTTACGCCAGTATTGCAGATTGTGTTTACACATAAAGGGATCACCAGGATAATTATTTAACGCCCAATTTGAGATTTCGTATTGCACGTATCCAGCCCACTCTAACCTGTTGGCTGCCCATTCATACATGTCAGCTGCCAAATCAAGGTCAGGTTGTGAAACCTTACCCCGTTCGACCCACATATTCAGGGCTGTTTTTTCTTCAAGGGTTAAGGCATATAAGGAAAAATGAGTTGGCTGCAGGTCAATGGCCAGCTCAAGACTCTGTTTCCAGCTCTCGATTGTCTGATCTGGAAGTCCAAACATCAGGTCCAGGTTAACATCATCAATACCGGCCTGGCGAGCCCAAAGCAGAGAATTTATCACGTCCCTATAGTTATGTGTGCGCTCTAGGAGGTTTAACTCGCTATGATTTGCTGATTGCATTCCTAAACTTAAACGGTTTACACCTAGCTGTTTGATGGATTTCAAATATTCTAGCGAAACAGTATTCGGATTGGCTTCCAAAGTTAGTTCCATCCTTGGAGGCAACTCAAAATGATCACCAATTGTTTCCAAGATACGTGCCAACAACCCCGGTGACAGTAATGAAGGTGTGCCTCCTCCGAAGTAGACTGTTTGTACTGGTAAAATACTCTCTACCCCTGCTGCTAGCATCTCGATCTCACGGCATAATGCGTTTACATAAGCTGGGATGAATCTTTCCAAACCCTCGTAGGTGTTAAAGTCGCAATAACTGCAGCGCTTTTGACAGAAAGGTATATGCAGATAGAGACTGTGAGCATGCACGGGAATAGTATACCAGGGGTTCGATTTCAGACAGACTACAGAATTAATGTGAACGATTCTAACTTGATTGACAATATTGAAGAAATGATTAAACCTGCTCCAGCAATTGAAAAGGCTGGTATAATCGCTCACGCTGGGAATTTAGTCCAGCCAAGATATTGATTATGAGTACAGATACTCCATCTAAACCATCTAGACTTTGCCCAACGTGCGGTACACGAGTCACAGAGGATGCTTCTCGCTGCCTGGTGTGTGGCAGTGACCTATCTGGTAGTGATCCAACCTCTCGATCAACAAAATCAGTCCAAGGTAGTCGCATGCCCATGCTTACCTTGAGCTTACCTGCTGTGATGGGTTTGCTCACCCTTTTCCTTGCAATCGGCGCAGGAATGGTTTACCTGGCTCTTCGTGATACCGGTCTAATTGTTGAACCAACCATCACTTCTACAGCCACGCTCACGGAAACCCCAACCATCACACCAACCCCTTTAACCCCGACTCCTACCGAAACTCCTGAACCGTCCCCAACTCCCTGGACACATGTCATCGCTGAGGGCAATAGCTGTACAGGAATAGCAGCCAGGTACGGCGTCTCCGTGGCAAGTATTGCCCAACTAAATAACCTTCCTCCTGACTGTGGAGTGCTCATCGTGGGTAGTGAATTGCTTATCCCCCAACCCACTGCAACAAATACTCCTTTTCCAACAGCAACTTTAAGCGATTTGGATGCCACCGAACAAGCTTGTGAAAGAGCCAGCTATACTGTAAGGGAAGGGGATTCATTAAGTTCCATTGCAACCGCTTACAATGTCCCCATGGCAGTGATCAGAGATTATAACGGATTACCATCGGACACCGTCTTCCTGGGGCAACTGCTTACCATACCCTTATGCCTTCAAAACCCCACGCCAGGACCTACGCCCACAGCGACCCCACGTCCACCATATTCTGCTCCAAATTTACTTTTACCTCCAGATGGTCATAATTTTTCCGGGATTGAAGAAACCATTTCCCTTCAATGGGCTTCAGTTGGGGCTTTGGCAGAGAATGAAGCATATTCTGTTACTGTTGAGATGGTAACTGGCGGTGAATTTTTGAGGCACACAGATTACGTCACCGACACCAAGTTTATCGTTCCTCGCTCAATTCAACCCCCCAACAGCAGCGCACATCTCTATTATTGGTGGGTAACGACAGTACGCAGAATTGGTATTGATGACGATGGATCGCCAATTTGGGCTTCCGCTGGAGCTGCCAGCGAAAAACGCGGCTTCATTTGGTCTGGAGCATCTAGATAACCCCTAGTAAATCAAATTGCAAAGAAACTCTCTTCTATTCCTTCTTTCAGGTCTCTTTCTAGTTGTACTAGCGGGAGCAATTATCTTCTTCCTGATTCCCAAACTTAGAGAGCAGGGAACCTTCTCTCCGGTTGGTATCGAAGGATTCAACCTGCCGGCTGATACAGTCCAAGCAAGGGTATTAGAAATTGTTGATGAAGGGATTATCACCTTAGGAGACCATACTCAAGAATACCAAGTCATGCGCGTTGAATTGTTAGAAGGTGACCATGCTGGCGAAACCTTAATTGTTGATTACGGTCAATACCAGATACGCCCAGAGGGGTTAGTCATTAATCCAGGTGAACATATCTTGGTGACTGTCGGGCAGCGTCCTGATGGCGAAGTCACCGCATATTTTACTGATTTCGTCCGCACTCGCCCTATCCTGTTGTTATTAGGCACATTTATTTTCTTTAGTATTCTAGTCAGTGGTTGGAAAGGTGTCAGGAGTTTGATTGGCATGTTCTTCAGCTTGAGTGTGATTATCGGTTACATCATCCCCCAGATCCTTCAAGGACAAGACCCTATTTTGGTCAGCATTACCGGCGCATTTGTATTATTGGCTGTCACTTTGTACCTGGTATCTGGGTGGACTCTTAAGACACATTCAGCAGTATTGGGCATGCTATTAGCCTTACTGATAACCGGTTTCTTAGCCAATTACTTCATCAATCTGACCAGGCTGACTGGTTTCGGGAGCGAGGAATCCCTGTTCTTAATTCAGATGACTGATGTTCAAATTAACCTTCGTGGTCTTGTATTGGGAAGTATGATCATAGGCGCTTTAGGTGTTCTTGATGACCTGGTTACTACCCAAGCCTCCGCCATTTTTGAGCTGCATGACGCTGATCGCCGCCAAGATCTGACTACCCTCTATCAACGCGGGATGCGTATCGGTAAAGATCACGTCGCGGCCACAATTAATATCTTGGTTTTAGCCTACGCTGGTGCTGCCATGCCACTGCTGTTACTCTTCACATTGTCTGGTCAGCAATACGGATATTTGGTCAATTTGGAATTTGTGACTGAAGAGATCGTACGAACCCTGGTTGGATCATTAGGGTTGATTTTGGCAGTTCCCATCACCACTGGATTGGCCAGCATCATCGCTCTTAACCAAAACAACCTGGGATCTATTAGACGCTTTTTAGGTCCCGCTAACCAGGGTGAGGGAGGACACACCCATTAATCCTGGCTTCATGATATATTTCATTGTATGGGTATCTAAAACTGAAAGAGGCTGTTCTTCTAGCAAACAGCCTCTTTTTTGTGTCTTACTCTCTAAGCTGCCCTACAACGTGTACACAGACTTCTAGGACAGCCTCCAGGCTAAAACCAGGATTTAGAACTTAGGATGGTCTTTGTCCTGTTGCGATCTCTTCTAGCATAGATGTTGTCACTGACTTAGGTCGTTCAAGTGGTTGCCCCAAAGCTCGTGCCCAGACGGCATTTGCGCTCACACCTAAAGCCCTCCCAATCCCAAACAGGACCGTATAAAAATCGAACTCTCTTATCCCATAATGGTGCTGCAGTGTTCCACTGATTGCATCTATATTCGGCCACGGGTTCTTCGCCCGCCCTTGGACCTGCAGTACTTTCGGGACGATTTCAAATACCAGTTTAGCCACCCTGAACAGTTCATCATCGGGAATATATTTATTTCCAAACTCAAATTGAGCCATAAAGCGAGGGTCTGGCTTACGCAGCACAGCATGACCATATCCAGGGACTACTTTGTCACTATTCAGTGTCTCCCATGTATATCGTTCTATCTGTTCTGCGGTAGGCACACCATTAAATTTCTCATGTATGTCCATCAACCAACGTAAGCTTTCCTGATTCGCCAGGCCGTGAAGAGGACCAGCAAGGCTGTTCAGACCTGCAGAAAAAGCATAATAGATATCAGAGAGCGTTGAGGCTGCCAGGTGAGTCGCATGCGCGCTGGCATTTCCACTCTCGTGATCAGAGTGTAAGATGAAGTATAAGCGCGAAAAGTTCTGGTACTCTTCAGAATCAATCCCTACCATATGGGCAAAATTTGCCCCCCAGTCAAGGTTTGGATCTGGTTGAATAAACTTGCCATCTTTATATTTCAAGCGGTAAATGTAGGCAGCTAAAGATGGAAGTTTGGCGATCAAATTCAGGCTGTCTTCCAACATTGGCATCCAATAATCCTCACGCCGCATCCCCTCCCGGTAGCGGGAGGCAAAAACAGACGAGGGCTGGAGAGCAAGGACAGCTTGTGAAAAAAGCATCATCGGGTGAGTGTCTGCAGGCATGGCATTCAATACCTCGAAGACGTGCTCGGGAATTTGGCTGCGTGCTTTCCAATCTTCTTCAACTTCTAACGCTTCCGCCTCTGTTGGAATCTCACCGACAAGCAGCAAATAATATAGACCACCAACCCAAGGCATTGCATTTGGCGATGATTTTGGCAGCTCTTTTATAACCTGGGGAATGGTAAATCCTCTAAACCTGATCCCTTCTTGTGGATCGACGTAAGAAATATCTGTTACCAAGGACTTGACGCCTCGCATCCCTCCATATACCTGGGCTATATTAACATCACCAACTTTTACATCCCCATGTTCATAGATTAATTTTTGGACTCTCTCCCGCCAAGCCGGAAGCAAGGCTGCTACCTTATCGCGTAATTGCATCGTTTTCTCTCCTAAAAACTCACATTATCCCGTATCCATTAAATTCCATACGTGAACTGGTTTACATGTAGGCTGGACCTAATTGAAAATAACCAGGGTGTTTTTACGTCACAGCCAGAAGACTCTCCTCAACCTGCTAAAAGCACTAGATTTCTATCAATGAATGAAGCGCTGAGATCGTTTCCCTCACAGCTCCAGCCGATTTCTTTAGTGCTTCGCGTTCAGCGTCATTTAATTGATATTCTATGATCTTCTCTACCCCATTTCTTCCGATCTGCACGGGGACACCGAAGAAAATATCATTCAATCCATATTCACCTTGTAAATAAGCTGCTGCAGGTACAATGAGTTGTTTATTTTTAAGGATCGCCTCAACCATCTGGGTGACAGCTGCCGCTGGAGCATAATACGCACTGCCAGTCTTCAATAAACTCACGATCTCACCACCCCCTTTACGTGTACGCTCAACGATCGCTTCCAAGCGGTCGGGGGGTAATATCTCATCCAGGGGGACACCAGCCACATTCGATATGTGCGATAAAGGCACCATTTCATCACCATGACCACCCAATACGTAACAATGCACATTTTCAACACTAACACCCAACTCCATAGATACGAATGCGCGCATTCGGGCAGAATCTAGAATCCCAGCTTGACCAATCACTCGCTGTGGGGGCAATTTACCGGACTTCATCGCCAGGTATGCCATTGTATCCAATGGATTGGTTAAAACAACGATTATTGCTTCCGGAGACAGGTTTAATGTCTCGGTGGTAGCTTTTTGCACGATCTTAGCATTGGTGGTGAGCAAATCATCCCGGCTCATTCCAGGTTTACGCGGGATTCCTGCTGTGATTACCACAATATCTGAACCGGCTGTAGCTTCATAATCGTTGCTGCCCACAATCGTGACATCTTTGTAAACCACCGGCATAGCTTGCTGCAAGTCTAGAGCTTTTCCTTGAGGCATCCCTTCCACTATATCCACAAGCACAAGATCAGCAATTTCCTTCTCTGCCAACCAATGCGCAGTTGTTGAACCGGTCATTCCAGCCCCAATTATCGAAACTTTATTCTTCATTTCCACCTCTCTCCTAATCTACTTCTATCATTCATCTTCTAATTATTAGCGGTTGTATCCCACAATCTCATCCAGAAAATGGCCAGCTTCCATCGCGGCTGCCGCGCCCATCCCAGCAGATGTGATTACCTGACGGAAATGTGGATCAGCCACCTCACCCGCTGCAAATACTCCGGCTACATTTGTCCTCATCTTTTGGTCAACGATCAGGTACCCGAGTTCATCCATATCTAACTGGCCTTCAAATAATTGAGTGTTAGGTTTATGCCCAATAAATACGAATAATCCATTGGTATCCTGTTCGCTTTCTTCACCAGTTATTGTGTCGCGCAGTTGTACGCTTTGGACGCTTCCATTTCCAGTGACTTCAGTGACGATTTTATTCCAAACAAAATCGATCTTGGGGTTGTTGCGGGCTCGCTCCTGTAAAATCGGCCCAGCGCGCAGCTGATCTCTCCGGTGAACTATGGTGACTGAATTTGCGAAGCGAGTAAGGAATATACCTTCCTCCAAAGCACTATCTCCTCCACCAACTACAACCACGTCTTTCCCCTTAAAGAACCATCCATCGCAGGTACCACAATAAGAAACACCTTTACCGGTAAATTCTTTTTCTCCTGGTACGTTCAAGGTGATCGCGCTGGCACCGGTACTGATGATCAATGATTCAGCCAGATACAATTTCCCATTTTGGGTTTTTACCCGAAAAGGGCGATCTGAGAGATCTACTTCATCAGCTATATCGATTTCAATGCGTGCTCCGAAACGTTCAGCTTGCTTTTGGAAAAGTTCGTAAAGTTCCATTCCCCCAATACCATCCGGAAATCCAGGATAGTTTTCGATCGAATAGGTCAATGATATTTGACCTCCAATTTCGATGCCGCTCAACACAACCGGATTGAGACTGGCACGTGCAACATACAATGCTGCAGACAGACCAGCAGGTCCTGATCCTAAGATCAAAACCTTAACATGTTCTTCTTCAGATTTACTTCTGGTAGGTAGATTTGACAAATTGAAATCCATGTTTCTTGTTTAATCCTTTATAATTGCCAAGATATCTTTAGCATCAATGATTACATATAAGATATCGTCATCATAAACCTCTATCCCCGAATTTTTCGGATAGAGTACCCTGTTTCCTATCTTGACTTTGATGTCATCTTCTTGATCACCAACTGCAACCACTTCCCCACATAGCGGCTGTTCATTTGTCATCTCAGGGATGTAAATCCCTCTAATGGGTAGGGATTCACCGCTCTGTTCCGGTTTAATAAGTACGCGCGCACCAAGTGGGTGAATCCGAACTTGATCCATATTAGATCTTAATTCCCATTTTAGATATAATCATTACCCTGAATCTTCATTTTATCAGATGCAGATTAACTGGTAATAGTTACATAAGAGAATGATTAAATTAATCAACAATTATCGGTTTTTAGATTAGATTAGAATATAGCTCAACCGCTCATCTGAATGAAGCACTTTTCCATGAACAATTCTGTAAAAATCTCTCATCAGGATTTTTGTGAGCGCACCAACAGCATCACTGCCAATCGGGCGGTAATCAAGAATCTACACTCCTACCAATTATGCAGCAGTACCGCTGGGGTAAACTCACCATTCATCCAGATAAAATCAGATCTCATGGTTTGCACCTCCAGCTTTCGGTTAGCGACGGCCACGCCCACTATTACGGTCACTCCGTCCACTCCCCGAACGTCTCGGTCCTGAGGAGCGGCCGCCACCTCGATCCCGCCGCATTGCCTCCTCTGCTGTCCAACCTTCCAAAACAGCCTGGCGTGAAAGCCGAATCTTTCCACTGGGATCGATGTCGGTAACCATAACCGTTATTTCATCTCCCATTCTGACAATATCTTCAACCTTTTCTACTCGTTCTGTATCCAATTGGGAAATATGTACCATTCCATCTGTGTTCGGTAAAATCTCGACGAAAGCGCCAAAATCAGTTACTCGAACTACTCTACCGGTATAGATTCTGCCAATTTCTGCTGACTCAGTCAAAGACAAAATCCTCTCCCTTGCTCTTCGCTCACCATCCCCATCCACTGCTGCTATAAAAATCGATCCGTCTTCCTGGATATCAATCCTGGTGTTAGTCTCCTCTTGTATACTGCGGATGGTCTTTCCACCTGGGCCAATAATTGCTCCAATCTTATCAACCGGAACAGTCACTTTGGTAATCCGCGGGGTGTGAGGCTTGAGTTCTGGTCGCGGGGCAGGCATGACTTCCATCATTTTGTCCAAAATGATTAAACGTGCCTTTCGAGCTTGTTCCAATGCTTGTGATAAGATCTCAAAAGGCAACCCTTTGATTTTGATATCCATTTGCATAGCGGTGACCCCTTTATCTGTTCCTGCCACCTTGAAATCCATATCACCCAGCATATCTTCCATACCGAGAATGTCGGTCAAAACCGCGAAGCGATCACCCTCTTTAATCAACCCCATCGCAATACCTGCAACTGGAGCTTTGATTGGGACACCTGTATCCATGAGTGCGAGCGTAGATGCACAAACCGAAGCCATAGATGTAGACCCATTCGAAGAAAGCACTTCAGACACTAACCTCATCGTGTACGGAAAATCTGCCTCTGCAGGGATCACGCTAACCAGAGCCCGTTCTGCCAAAGCACCGTGACCGATGTCACGCCGGGATGCACCCCTTAACATGCGAGTCTCACCGGTTGAGAAGGGAGGGAAATTATAGTGATGGATATAACGCTTGGTTTCTGTAGGACTGAGTGTATCCAATTCTTGAGCTTCTCGTGGTGTACCTAATGTAGCCAGGGTAAGCACTTGAGTCTCACCCCGAGTGAACAGACCAGAGCCATGCGCGCGCGGGCTGACTTCAACCTGGCACCAAATATCTCGGATATCTTCGGTCTTTCTCCCATCCGGACGGATGCCTTGTTCAAGTATTCGTTGCCGCACACAAGCCTTGAGTGCATTGGTGAACGCTTCGCTTACCGGTCCCGCCTTGGTCTCGTCATCACGAGCAAACTCAGAAACTACCGCCTCCTTCAAGTCCGATATTCCCTTACTTCGTTCAGCCTTATCATAGGGTTTATCCATTATTTCGTTGAGCGGAGTATTGACTTGGTCGTACACCTTGTTATGCAGGTCTTCATCGATGGAGAATCTCTGGTATTCGCGCTTTGGTTTACCCACCTCTTGAGCCATTTGTAATTGGAGATCAATAATTGGCTGGATAGCTTGGTGTCCATATTCAAGCGCTGCTACTATCACGTCTTCGGTTATCTCGTTAGCACCGCATTCAACCATGAGTATCGCATCTCTTGTCCCTGCGATCCGCAAGTCTAAATCCGACCGCTCCTTCTCATCAAAAGTTGGGTTGATGATAAATTCTCCATTGATACGACCAATACGCACAGCGCCTATCGGCCCACCCCAGGGGATGTCTGAGATCATAAGTGATAACGAGGCAGCATTTATAGCCAGGATGTCTATTGGGTTATCATCATCGACCGACAATGAATACAAGATCAGTTGCACATCGTTTCGTAAATCTTTGGGGAAAAGTGGTCGTAAAGGACGATCTGTTAAGCGATCTATTAGGGTTGCTTCCTCACTGGGTCGTCCTTCCCGCCTGAAGAATGACCCAGGGATGCGACCGCCAGCATACATACGTTCTTCATAATCTATGGTGAGAGGAAAAAAGTCTATCCCCATACGCGGTTCTGTGCTCATCGTGGCAGCTGAAAACACCACAGTATCACCGACTCGCAAGGTGACTGCGCCTCCAGCTAATCCTGCTAAGCGACCGGTTTCTGCGGTCATTGCTTTACCGCCTACTTCGACTGTTAATTGTGTTCCTTCTGGTTTCATACGTTCCTCCTAGCTGATTCCGCCAGGTTAGGTGTTGGAAGCTGCTGGCAACTATCCTTTACCGCGCGAATACTCTCCTAGGGCGCTGTTTGTTGGTTGTCACCAGTCTCCAAATCCTAACCTGTTGGCTATTTTCCGAATTTTTGGTCTTTTTGTATATCCAATTATCTGCTTAATGATCTCAATCAAGCTATTTCTATAGCCCCAATTTTTTAACCCCTGATTTCACAACGTTGAATTGCATGGCTAATTGCTTTTTAGATGTGCAGTTTTTTATTAGATGATTTTTTCCTAAATTTCTACTCCGACAACAAGAATTATTTCCGCCGGATTTTTAATCGATCTGATAACGCAACGTAACGTTGGTAGTCATGTCGCCTGACATAATTCAACAACCGGCGACGACGACCAACCAGCTTTAACAAACCACGCCGTGAGGATTCATCATGCTTGTTCGCTCTTAGGTGGTCTGTAAGATGGGTTATTCGCTTTGTCAGAATCGCTATTTGAACTTCCGGTGACCCGGTATCTTTTTCATGACGCGAAAATTGCCCGATGATTTCTTGTTTCTGGTTTTTTTCCATTACCATGACGTCTGCTTATCTCCATTCAGTGTAAATTTAACTGCAGGTCTCCATACCGGTAGCCCATTATTTGATGGGCAGGATGATGCTAATTGCCATCAAATAAATCCCGCCACCGACAGGTCTAGTCAGTGGGGAAAATTATACCAGAGAAAATCAAGGTTTGTACCTAACCTTCATTCTAAGTCAACACCTTTTAAGGATTTTCGTAGATTGCGCTCAATTTCTGGGGGGAAAAAGCGTAAGCTGTGTCGGATGAACCAGAGTATTTCTGGGTACTCAGCTGCGAATGCCATATTCTGTTTAATAAAAACTGCCGTTTCTTGAGGTGAATGCTTTGCTAACATACCCAACACTAGAATAATATCAGAACGGAGTTTCGATCGCTTAGAATGGAGCAGGGGGGTTAATATTCGGTAAATTGCTGGAAGATTGGCGAAATGACTTTGATCTAATAATGCGATTAATGCCTTAATCCCGATCTGATTGGAGGCATGATTTTCTGCAGATAACCAATCTCCAACCTGATGGATATAAACATCAGGCCGCTCACGCCTTAATCTTGCCAGCCCTTCAACAACCAGATCCATTTGCAGATGATGTTCACTCCCAGAAATTCCCCATCGGACAACCCTCTCAAAAATTTTCTCGGGCGGCTCTGGAGCAATATTCCCGAGAACTCTTACCGCCAGCTGCTTACATTCTAGGTATGGTTGCTCCCAAAGATTATCGCATAGAACTAACCCAACCTGCGGATGTTTTTCTATCTTTCGAAGCAAGTCCTTTAGCACCTGCCTCAGGACAGGTGATGGCACATTATATTGAGCTATGAGTGGTCGTGGCTCACCCGATTGACCAGGTCTATAAGTACGATCTGAATAAAATTCAAGCAAATTATGCAAACCCCGCAAGAAATTCTTTGGGTTGGCATAACACTCAGCTAGTTCTGCCGTTTGGGTCTTCAAACGAGCTGGATAAATTGCCGGCATCAAACTTTAACCTGATCTCGATGAGTATCACCGAGAAACATCGGGTTTTCGCAAACAGATTTCAAGATCAATCTACTTAATATGCCCTGGCAAAGATCACCCTTTCAGTAGCATTATTCCCACAATAAATACAGCGACCATTACCTGTAGGTTGGTCCTGGGGAATACAGCGGGTCGTAGCTGTTGTTTCCTCCTTTATTCGGGCTTCGCATTCGGGATCTCCGCACCACCAAGAAAATGCCCAACCATTCTTTACCACTTCAATAAACTCGGCGAAGTCACCAGGGTCGTGGGTGTTTACTTCTCTGAATTGTTTAGCTTTATCTAGTAGAGAGCTCTGAATATCGATCAGGATTTTATCAACTTCACTCAGCAATCCTTTTTGCGGGATTTGTTTCTTACCAGTTTTGCCCAAGATGTCACGTCTTGAGAGTGTGAGAGTTTCTTTAGCCACATCCTTAGGGCCAATTTCAATCCGTAATGGAACACCGCGCATTTCCCAATCGTTGAATTTAAAACCGGGAGTAACTTCCTGACGATCATCAATGTGGATGCGGTAATCCGATATCGCCTCCCGGACCATGTCAACCACTGGCATGACCACCGCCCTTTCATCATCATTGCGGTATATGGGAATGATGACTACTTGAATAGGTGCCAACCTGGGAGGTAAAACCAGACCCTGATCATCTCCATGCGTCATGATGATTGCACCAATAAAACGGGTTGATAAACCCCAGGATGTGGTCCATACATACTGCATTTGGTTGTTCCAATCCAAAAACTGGATATCGAAAGCCCTGGCAAAGTTTTGCCCCAAGAAATGAGAAGTGGCAGATTGTAAAGCGCGGGTATCACCCATCATCGCTTCAATAGTGTATGAGTCAACTGCCCCAGCAAATTTTTCTCTTTCGCTTTTTCGTCCTGGAACTACAGGCACAGCCGCCTCATTCACTGCAAAATCCGTATACACATCAAGCATTTTCAATGTCTCTTCCTGCGCCTCGTCACTGGTTGCATGGGCGGTGTGACCTTCTTGCCAATAAAACTCCAGGGTTCGCAAGAATAACTTAGTGCGCATTTCCCAACGCACTACATTGCCCCATTGATTAATTAAAACTGGCAAATCTCGGTATGACTTAATCCACTTAGAATACATGGAACCAATGACAGTCTCGGAGGTGGGGCGTACAATCAGTGGCTCTTCCAGTTTCTCTCCACCACCGATAGTGACAACCGCCAACTCCGGAGAGAACCCCTTAACATGGTCCTTCTCTTTTTCGAGAAAGGATATTGGGATTAATAGTGGAAATGCAGCATTGACGTGACCAGTCTCTTTAAAACGTCGATCTAATGCCGCCTGGATGTTTTCCCATAATGTCCAGCCATAGGGACGGACAACCATGCAGCCCCTCACCGGGGCGTAATCAGCCAGCTCTGCTTTCAAGACAACCTGGTTATACCAATCGGAAAAATTTTCACTTCTAGATGGTAGTTTCATTGACATGTTTCGTTTCCATGAAGAGATAATTCATTGCTTATTACTTATCCTATTCTTTTTTCAGGCGCTCGTGTGCAATCTTGTTTGAATGATGCGCACTGCCTGGTCGACATCAGGGGCAAATTCTACCCATTGCAGGTCGGTTTTATTGATGTATTGGCCTAATTTCAGGTAGAAGGTTTCAATTGTTTCTTTCCACCCTTCTCCAATCAATATGAGTGGCCGTTGGGGCAGGGCACCAGTTTGTAAATGTGACCACATAACAGAAATTTCCGCCAGAGTACCTATACCACCAGGTAGAGCCACAGCTGCGTCGCTCTTCTCGATCAAACCAAATAACCGTTGCTTCACCGTGGCGTATCGAATCTCTTCAATTACCCAATCATTAGGAGCTACTGGCCTCCAGGCTTCAATTTGGTCACAAGTCACACCGATAACATGTCCACCAGCCTCAAATGCTCCTCGGGACACAGCTTCCATCGTCCCGATATAACCCCCGGTCAAGACAGCACATCCAGCTTCTGCAAGCAGTTTGCCTAATCGGAGTGCATTATCATAGGCTGTTTCACCCGGTTTAGGTTGCGACCCTCCAAAAACTGTAATATTCATAAGGTTAGCATAGCCTGCGACTCTGAATGCTCAGACAAGTAATCTCTAGAGCGTCAGTGTACATGTTGTTTTATTTCTCGACATCCCATCTTCGTTGGTAGTTTTTCTCTAACTTTCTTAATATTGCTGCCTCCAAATCAATACCAGCGATAGAGGCGATTTGTAACAGGTAGAGAGCGACATCCGCCAACTCATCGCCCATATCCATGAGGTCATCGCTTTCTTCCTTCCATTGAAAGTGTTCTAGAACTTCACCGGCTTCCAGGTTTAATGATATCGCCAGGTTGCGCAAGGTCTGTGGGCGGGGACTATCATCTTGATACCAACCTTGAGCCTGTACAAATTGGTGCATTTTATTAGTTAATTCGCGTATGTCCATAAATCTTTCTGATTATATTGGGCAATGGCGAATCGGTCAAATAGGAATGCTCCGTATGGTTATCAAATTTCTAGTATTTATCGTTCCTTTTGAAGGTACCTCCCCATAACCTGAAAATACTTGCTCACAAGACATTCGTACCACCTTAATCAACATTAAATTGTTTGTTACAATAACTCTACTTAATAATTAATAGGTAATGCCTCTTGGATAAGCATATAAGCGTGAAACATTCGCTTTTCAGACTCACGATTGGTCGTCTTTTATTATGAGAATAATCTTGACCCATGAACAGGCAGATTTTGATGCTTTAGCATCATTGCTGGGAGCATATATGGTCGATGAGACTTCACTCCCAGTCCTTCCCCGTCGTATGAACCGCAACGTCCGTGCCTTCTTAACCTTATATGGAACCGAACTGCCATTCATTGATCCAAGGGATCTCCCTAATGAACCGATCGAACTGGTTACCTTAGTAGATACACAATCCATAATCAGTATCAAGGGGATGAGTGAGAAAACCCAGGTTCATGTAGTGGATCATCATCCGAAGAGGGATGACCTGCCCTCGGATTGGATGGTCAGGACAGACGAGATCGGAGCTACCACCACTCTGTTAGTCGAAGCGTTTCGGAATCGTATTGATATGATAAATACAATCCAAGCCACGCTTTTACTGCTTGGAATTTATGAAGACACTGGTTCTTTGACTTATACGCGCACTACTTCCCGTGATCTCCACGCAGCTGCTTACCTGTTAGAGCATGGCGCTTCTCTTGATATCGTGGCAGACTTTTTAAATCTCCCCCTCTCCATGGAACAACAATCTTTATATGAACGTCTGCGTCAAAATTCTGAGACCCATTACATCCACGGGCAGACTATCCTGATAGCCCATGGGGATGCTGAAGATATGGAGGAAGAACTCTCCACATTAGCGCACAAGATGCGGGATTTGCTTGACCCTGATGCCCTTTTCATCTTGGTTAAAACCCGTGGTGGAGTGCAGTTGATTGCTCGTTCTACCAGTGATGATATCGATGTCTCTCGAGTTGCTGATCATTTCGGAGGTGGCGGACACGAACGGGCAGCTGCCAGCTTGATCAAAGACGGGCATCTCGAGCACATTCACCAGGAGCTGCTCCAGATCCTTCCTAATTACGTCCGCCCAGGCATCACCGTTGCCCAAATCATGTCAAGCCAGCCCCAATTACTTTCCCCAGATACACCTGTGGAAGAAGCCTCACAGCGTATGCAGCGTTATGGCTACGAGGGCTATCCAGTCGTTGCGGATGGTGAGGTTATTGGACTGCTCACTCGCCGGGCAGTCGACCGGGCTTTATCCCATAAACTAAACCTCACTGCAGCCAATCTGATGAACGCGGGCAATTTCACCGTCCAACCCGGAGATTCCATCGATCATCTCCAACGCTTGATGACTGAGACTGGCTGGGGGCAAATCCCTGTGACCCACCCGGATACCGGACAAATTATTGGTATTGTTACCCGCACCGACTTATTGAAAACCCTCACACACGACCGACGCGTATCAGGCAAGATGAACCTGGCTGCTCGTTTGGAATCTGTCCTACCTCCGGCACGTTTAGCTTTGTTAAAAGCCATGGCCAGGGAGGCGCTAAAACAAAAATCTGCTTTATATATTGTAGGTGGCTTCGTTCGAGATCTTCTGCTCGAACGGCCTAGCATGGATTTCGATCTCGTCGTAGAGGGTGATGCCATCGCCCTGGCTAAACAGCTCGCCAATAATTATTGCGGACGGATCACCAGTCATTCCCGTTTTGGAACTGCAAAATGGCACATTGCTGAAAATCGCGGCTATTTGGTTGAATTGCTCCGTCAAAATGGTGAAATTCAACCTCAACCGTTTGCCGCAAATCTCTCCGAAACAAGTTATCAACCAACTGATTTACCCGAAACCATTGATCTCATCACTGCCAGAACAGAATTTTATGACCACCCTACTGCCTTACCAACCGTTGAACGCGGCAGTATCAAACTCGACCTCCATCGCAGGGACTTCACCATTAATACCCTTGCCCTCCGCCTCGATGGCCATCACTACGGAGACCTGCAAGACTATTGGGGAGGTTTAAATGATCTCAAAAATGGGCTCGTTCGGGTGTTACACTCGTTATCCTTTGTCGATGACCCCACACGCATATTACGCGCAGTTCGCTTCGAACAACGATTTGATTTCAACATCGAGGAACGGACTCTACAACTACTTCATCAAGCCAAATCAATGCTCGACCGTGTCTCAGGAGACCGTATCCGTCACGAGATAGATCACATCCTGCTTGAAGAGCGCTCTGGTAATATGCTTGCTCGCCTTCAAGAGCTGCGATTACTTTCGGCAGTTCACAAGAATCTATATTGGGATGAATGGCTTAATAAGAAACTGCAATCGTCCAAGGAACCGGTTCCTGAAGTTTTTCTAGACTTGGGTGACAAAGAAACTTTATCCAATCTGAATAACGAGCGAATAAGCCAAACACTTTCTTATATCCTTTGGTTAATTCGCCTTCCCTCCCAAACCACCCTGGAAATTATCGACCGGCTCAAGATTCCGAAAGGTTTGAGCTCCGAGATAATCGCAGCCAGCCATCTCTGGCGAGACATCCCTTCCCTGGCTCAAGCACCTCCCAGTCAGATCGTTGCCCGAGTGGAAAATATCCCCCCCATGGCACTTTATGCTACCTACTTAGCGAACGACGATGAGCAATCAAGAAAAATCATTTATGACTTCGCGAGTAAATGGCGGTACGTGTCAGCCACCTTGGATGGGCATGACCTGCGCGCGCTTGGTATACCCCCGGGACCAGTTTACCGTTACCTGCTCAAAACCCTGAGGGATGCTTGGTTGGATGGGAAGGTCAGTGATGAAGAAGAAGAAAAAAGCCTTCTTTATGAGTTGCTTGAAAAGCAGGTAAGTACCCATAACTAAACCATACTGCCAACCAAAGTGGAGACAAAAAGAATTTTGCTAGACATAGAAAGCGAATCATTATTAAAAATAACCTTGCATTCGCCTGATTTCCATGTTAAAATTTATTCTGAAAGGGGTGCTAGCGATAGAGGTTCCTGCGAAAAGTGGGTGAATCCCCACTTTTCTTTCATATTGACACCGCTAAGCTAATCTATTCACCCTAGTAGAGATTTAGTTGGAGATTTAGTTGGAGAGTAAGTCCGCATGAAAAATGAGTTTATCCTGGCCTTTAATGAGGTCTTGGAAGACAAACAGCTTCCAAAAGAAGTTATCCTGGAAGCACTTGAGGCAGCTATGGTATCGGCTTATCGTCGTGCCGTAAATGCTTCCAATGCCCAGTTAGTTGAAGCAAAAATTAACCCTGATACCGGCAAAGTTGCGATCTTTGTAGAGAAAGAAGTTGTAGAGTCAATTCAGGATGAACGTACCGAAGTTTCCCTGGAAGATGCGCTTCAAGCAGACGCTGATGCAGAAATCGGCAGTATGGTCGTCATTGAATCGACCCCCCATGATTTTGGCCGGGTTGCTGCCCAAACTGCCCGTCAAGTCATCCAGCAACGCATCAGGGAAGCAGAAAGGGATGCCCAACTAAATCACTTCAGCAAGCAAATCGGTGAAATCGTCAGTGGCATCGTTCAAGCTGTAAATCCAATAGCTGTCACCTTAGGTTTAGAAATGAAAGCAGAGGGTGTCATGCCTCGCAATCAACAAATCCCCGGTGAGAGGTTCCGAGTCCATGATCGGGTGCGCGCCTTGCTGCTGGAGGTAAAGGCTACATCCCGGGGACCACAGCTGGTTCTCTCACGCGCTCACCGAAACTTCCTCCGCAGATTATTGGAAAACGAAGTCCCTGAAATTTATCATGGCTTGATTGAAATCCGTTCGATCGCCCGCGAACCGGGACAGCGCTCTAAGGTAGCTGTGGCAGCGTTACAAGCGGGAGTAGATCCAGTTGGCGCATGTGTGGGCATCCGCGGTGTGCGCATCCAGGCAATCGTGCGCGAACTGAATGATGAAAAGATTGATGTTATCGAATGGAACCCTGACCCGGCAGGATATATCGCTAAAGCTCTCAGCCCAGCAAGGGTAACCGGTGTCTATCTGGAAGAAAACTTGCGCAACACAAAGACAGCAACAGTCGTCGTGCCTGAAGACCAACTCAGCCTGGCAATCGGTCGCGATGGTCAAAACGCAAGACTTGCAGCAAAACTCACTTCCTGGCGGATTGATATAAAGAGTCTTCCCGAAGCAGCAGCAGATGCACTTCACAAATTGCAGACCAATGACGAATATGCCCTCATTGCAGAACAAGAAGCCGGTCTGGTCGGACAAATTGAAGCGATACTGGCAAAAAAGAACGAAGGCAGACCAGTCACCCCTGAGGAGTACACTACACTCGGCCAATTCGTCGATCGCGTGGAGCGTGGCATCATTCAGCGGCATCAGGTAGAGCAAAAGATGGAGAGAGAGCGGCGTGACACTGCACTCGCTGCCATTCATAAACTTGCTTTCGAAACGCCTTTAGAGAATTTGAACCTCTCAAAGCGGGTGTCATCTATTCTCATGGATGCTGAGATTTTCACTGTCGGCGATTTGATGTTACAAATGGAATTAGACTCCGATACTATTTTGGCATTAAATGGGATTGGACCTAAAGCAATGCAAGACATTGAAACCGCTCTTAATGAGCTAACCTTCCCTGAAGTCGTTGAAGAAGTTGAACCTGAGGAAGAAGCTGAGATCGAAGGAGAGCAGGAAGCTGAGATTTCAGAAGAAGTGGTTGAGGTTGATGAATCCTTAGAACCTCAGGTTGAAGTTCAAGCTGAGCCTGAAGCTGTTATGGAAGACACTGCTGAAGTAATAGCCGAGGAAGAAGCTCAGGCAGAAGAGATTAGTGAAATAGAAGTCGAGGCTGAGGAAGAAGAAATGGCTACAATTGTAGAAGAAGAGGAAGAAGAAGAGGAAGAGATGCCAGCTTCTTTGGATGAAATTTTTGCCCTCAAACCAGAAGTTTTTGAAGCCATTCCTACTGATGATGAAGAAGAAGAGGAAGAAGAAGGTAGTAGGAAAAAGAAAAAGAAGAAAAAGAAAAAGTACGTCGAAATGGAGTATGATCCAGATAAGGACGTCGTCGTTGTGAAGCGGAAGCGCAAACGCGGCGGTGTCGAAGGCTGGGACGACGACTGGGAATATTAAACCGCATACCCGTGAGAAGTTTGGGTGTCTAAAAAGCCAAGAAAAGGAAAGCATGTTCCCCAACGTACCTGCGTGGGCTGCCGCATGGTTCTACCGAAGCGTTCACTCATCCGTATCGTGCGCACCCAGCAGGGGGTCAGGATCGACCCAACAGGCAAATTGGCTGGACGAGGTGCATATCTGCATGATCGTCGCACTTGTTGGCAACAGAGCATGAAAAACGCCTTAGCCCATGCCCTTAAAATAACCTTAACCGCTGAGGATCGGGAACTCTTAACAACCTTCATGGCAACCTTACCGGAGGAACCGCTCACCCAGAAGGATTTAGACAGTGAGCAAAATTAAGGGGTGTCCGGTTCATCCACCCATGAATATCCTGCGAGTGGAGCGTGCTGAGATGAAGCCATAAACCTCGGCCTGCCTCACCCGCTCATTGGGGCGCGGACAATTTATCTATAGGAGGTGCCAAATGAGCGAGAACGGGCAAGAAAACACGATTGAACTCCCCGCCAGCATTACCGTGCGGGAATTAGCTCATAGTATCGATACCAGCCCCATTGAAGTTATCAAAATCCTGATGGCCAATGGGGTGAT
>JACUUU010000006.1 GCA_014859065.1 Anaerolineales bacterium | reverse complement strand
TATCGAGGAAAATTATGGAAATTTGAAGATGGAGGGAATCTTAGCCCTGGTCGGATCAGGCAATAATGGGGGAGATGGCTTAGTTGCGTTATTTTATCTTGCACAGCAGGGGTGGAATACTACAGCTTATATAGTTCGGCCTCGAAAGCCAGATGATCCTCTAGTCAACCGATTGAGCGAAGTTGGGGGAAAAATTAAATTGGTTGACGATCAAAAAGACTATGAACCTCTCAGAAAATTAATATCCGAGCATGCGGTCTTATTAGATGGCATTTTGGGGACAGGAATAAAACTACCACTCAAAGAAGAAATTGCTGAATTTCTGGAGAATGTCAATGATTGGCTCGCTCAAATGGAAAATCCACCTAAAGTGGTGGCTGTTGACTGTCCTTCTGGCGTTGACTGTGAGAGTGGAGAAGCAGCACCGCAGTGTATCCCGGCTGATTTGACAGTTACCATGGCAGCAGTGAAAACTGGATTATTGCAGTTTCCAACATACAATCTAATCGGTCAAATGTGGCTGGTTGATATTGGTCTGGAGGATGAATCTTTATCTCTACCGGTGTGGAATTCAGTAAAAAGGAATTTAGCTTACCGAGAAATGATTCAAGCCCATATTCCGGCTCGACCTTTTGATGCTCATAAAGGGACTTTTGGCACAGCTATTTTGGTTGCTGGATCGCTTAATTACACAGGTGCTGCTCTCCTGGCCGGTGAAGCAGCATTTCGGGTTGGCGCTGGATTAATCACATTGGCAGTTCCACAACCTCTACATGCAGCCATATCAGGGAATTTTCCAGAGTCGACCTGGTTATTGTTGCCATATGAATCTGGAGTAATTGATGAAGCAGCTGTTGATGTATTATTGGAAAATATGGATCGGGCTACTGCAATCATGCTTGGTCCAGGCTTTGGGACTAAGCTGCCAACTGAGAAGTTCATGCAGAGATTTCTTCACGCAAACAAAGTGGTTTCCAACGATGGACCTTCGAAACTACCACTCATTATTGACGCTGATGGTTTAAAGCTGCTAACAAAAATCGAAAATTGGCCTCAAATCTTACCTTCTAATTCTGTACTGACCCCTCATCCTGGGGAAATGTCGGTTTTAACCGGGTTGACAGTTCCTGAAATTCAGGCCAACAGGCTCGAGATCGCTGAAAAATATGCTCAAGAGTGGGATAAAGTGTTAGTTTTGAAAGGAGCGAATACAGTTGTTGCCTCTCCAGATGGGAGAACCACTGTTATCCCTATAGCCACGCCTGCGTTAGCGCGGGCAGGCACTGGGGATGTACTGTCTGGGTTGATCGTCGGACTTCTGGCACAAGGTGTAGAGCCATTTTTTGCGGCTGTGTGTGGTTGCTGGATACACGCCAAGGCAGGTTTAATTGCAGCTGAAAATTTAGGCACAACCGCTTCTGTCTTGGCTAGAGACGTTTTAGCAGCAGTAATACAAGTTATGGGAGAACTTAATGATGGTGAGAGATAATTTTCAGGCTTCCTATTTAGGTGGTAATAAAAGACCGGTTTAATCCGGTCTTTTATTAATCTACAGGTTATCAATCTTATCAGCAAAATTTTACGCTGATTTTTCTCCCCCAAGCTCTTCTTTCTTTCGTTGAGCTGCTTCTTTCCCAGCTTCCACTGCAGATTCGATGCGTTCTTTCTGTTGTTCCACAATTTCTTGACTTCTATGGCGAAGATCTTCAACTGCTTCCCGAGCATGTTTAGCAATCTCATCAGCGCGGGCACGCGCATCTGCAGCAGCTTCTTCTGCTCGTTGACGAGCTTCCTCAGCAGTTTCTGTTGCTTTATCTTTTAATTCGATACTTTTCTCGCGAATAAGTGTGCGGGTTTCTTCCCCTGATTGTGGTGCCAGCAAAAGGGCAGCAGCTGCGCCTGCTAACCCACCAATGATGAATCCGATGATAAAGGAACCAAATTCTCCATTTCGATCAGCCATCGCATTAAATCTCCTTTCTTGATTATATTTTTCCTTTTGGTTTGCGGATAAAACCGAATAAACTAACCATTCGCTGCATAGATGCGACATATCCACTCAACTTAATAACCGGTTCGACCAAATTGTCACTGAGGAAAAGCGCAGTCCCTCGTAAGGTGTGACTGGTTTCTTTGGTAGAATCAAGGATTGGTTTAACTTCATTTTGCAGCAAATTAATCAGGCTGGCTAATTGGACGATTAAAATTATCAGTGCTACCCCTACGACGAGGAATTCGAGAGCCATTAGAATTATAAAGATGTCACGTATTCTGGTTGTTGGAGTAGCTGGGTTCACCAGGTAAATCACTGCTACAACCAACAAACCAATCAAGATCAGACCTGCAAGAGCCAGCCCTATTATTGTCCATCGTTGTTTGCGCTTGTCTTCGTGATCTTTAGAAGTTTCCGCTTCGGGTGGTGGAGACTCCCCGTTTATGTTTGCTGGAAAGTGCGTCTCTCTGTCCATGTATTTTTGATTATACCACAAGATTATTTGCAAAATATGTATTTTGGATTGGAAAATTGCATTTTTCTATGTAGCTTATATATTCAATCCATGGGATTTTAAGGATGTACACTTAGAATTAGAATTATCCCCAAGAAAACTAGGAAATGAGTAAAATGCAGGATGTCAGCCCGGATTAATCAGAGGTGAGACCTAAAATTCTGGGAAACCAATATCCCAGGACTGAGCCAGCGGGTTTTCCATGGATCGAGGCGGATTTATCTTTTAGGACAGCAGGTGGATAGTATCCTCTTGAGATAAATCCATTTACGAAGTCACGCTCATTTATAGCAACAAGCAAGGAATTATATATCAGAGCTTGTTCTTCAAGATCTAATCTTATTGAAGAGATATCGGGGTGAGGCGCAGCGAGAAGCTCAATATCTAAACATGTGATAGTTGTTGTTGATAATGGGTCAGGAAGGCAGGCTGTGGAACTCCCTTCGGCGGATGGATACTCGATAGCAATGATCAATGGATTGCCAAGATTTCTTTGGAGATTTCTAACTGTCCCATCCAATATTTCAGCAGCTCTCATATGTAAGTCTGCTTCACTGCTGCCGGGTTCTTCCGCAAGTGGGAGTGACCAAAGGAGGTAGATTTCGTCCACCTCCTCCAGGAAATCAGGAAGATTGGACAAGCCACGTTCTATTGATAAAGCCCACATGATTTTTCCTGAAAACACTACTCGAATTTCAGAGATCAGATCGAGCCAACGTGATTCCGCATCCTCAAGGACATTGCTGGATGTGTGGTTCGGAAGGCGCCCATCAGGTAATGCGGGTAGTATCCAGTCTCCACCCAAAATTAGCGCTTCAGCCTGTTGACTTTCAGCCAGTAAAGCAAAATTGAAGATAAATCGGCGATAGTTTTCAAACCATTTTGTCCACCAGTCGGAATCTTTGGTTGCATTCTCCCACCATTCATCCACAGAAATTGGAAAATTGGGGGTTGGGTGTAAAGCAACCTTTAGATCATAATTCTCAGGTAGAGTCAATAAATGCACCATGTCGAACCAAAGTGGATCGCGACCTGGGACGGGTTCAAATATTGGTGGTGATAGTTGGGTAACAGTCCAGGTAGGTGTTATCACAACCCAATTTGCCCCCAATGACCGCACATCCTCGAAGGCAGAATCGAGATGGATAGCCCAGGATGGGTGATAATAAGATTGGAATTCAACACCAGCCATGAAACTTGTCTCTCGTTGGCGAACCTCTGTGGTGGTGATGGCAACAGGGGATGGTAGTGGATCTAACCATAACCAATTCTCGACAACGTCCTCGATGGTTTGAAGTTCATCTTTCGTTTCAATCACTCGACCGAAAGAATCACTGCCATGGGTTAAAACATCATCCGCCCGATTGCACTGATCGTTGCGGCAGTAGCGATACCCAAATGATCCCAGGTTGTCAAACGGACTATAAAGGATAAATACCCAGCGATGCTCTCCCAATCTCCACATTGGAATGGGCTCTGTCCAATCGTAATGGTTAAACTGGATAGAAATATGGTCATCATTAGGGGTGTTGCTGGGGACAGTTAGATTGAATAGTATCGCGCCAGCTTTCTGATCGGACCATGTATCGATCACATCTTCGATTACTTCATTTGTTTCAGGCACAATAAAATGGCGGAGACGTAAATTTCCTTCCAAGTCGTGTTCGGCATTCCAAAATCCGTCACCTAATGTGTATTTATAGCGGATATATGCACCAGCTGGGAGAGATAATGCCAATCTAAGTCTACCATCTGGTAGAGTTGACAGTTCGGGCATTCGAACTGCCAGCGAATTTACCCCACCAGATAAGTCACCAAAAGAATTACCAAATTGTGAAAGGTTTCCTGCTATTCTAATAGGGACCGCTGGCATCGTATTTTCAGGAACTTTGACAGTAAATACGATATTAACCAAAGGGGCTTTTGATATCCTTAATGGTACCGGAGTAGTCAGGTTGGCTGCAATTGTTGCACCTTGTTGAAAAGTGCGATATGTGCCATCTAATGCATACGCAACCAGGTTGTGTGTTCCAGGAGGTAATCCTTCTAATACAAAAGAGCCATCTGATGCGGTAAAACTATGAATTCCTCCTGCGGTAATGAGAATATTAGGTAGTGGATCTGAAGTACTTGTGTCAACCGCTCGTCCGATGATACGGCCTGTGTCTCCTGAGTAGGGTGCATCACTCCAACCAGAGATTGTATCAGAAACCACCCCAGGTGCTTCGACATGATACAAACGATATCGGATTGGACGCCCTTCAGAGGCGTATTCATTTGAGGTGAAAAATCCTGCCCGTGAATAGCGGTACTTAACAATTGAACCAATGGTGAGAGGCAAACTTATCGTGTAATTTAAATCATCAGATATCCCCATTTCGTGCTGTTCAATGTTGAACACCATACCTGTGACTTCATCAAGGAAGTCGATTGTGACGATTTCATCATCAGTTATGAGGGAAGGTAATTTGACATTAAAAGTTACCATAGCTTTGGGAAGATGCTCCTCAGGTGCTGTGGTGACAGGTAATGGAGTTGGTTGTGGAAAAATTGGAAGGGCTAACTCGGAATTACAACTTGAATTCGCTAAAAAGAATAATACAGCTAGAATCAGAAGCAAATGTCTCTGGATTATAAATTTTAATTTTGGTACCTTTGTAATCAACTTAGCAAATGATAAGTTTGAGTAAGGGAAATTTATCATGGTAGCCTTTGAAGTTAAGGTTCGATATGCTCATCAATCAAATAGAGAAGGATCTCCAGGTTGAAAATGTTTTTGATTGGTAGGCGACGTTTTCCAATTGGATGTAATTCTACCACCAGAAAGCCTGATTGCAGGTAAACACGCGTTACCTGCTCCCAAGGTGTAAAACTCCTTCTAAGGCTTATTCCCCTTTGATTTATTGCAATCTTACCAAATGAAATTGTTCTGCCAGAGTTAAGGCTCTTTTTGAGCTCCGGAAGCAATTTTGGGTACAGCATCTTTTTAATGCTTTCTATCAAGTCAATGTGGTCCTCTAGCCGCCAATCAATTATTATCGGATGTTTCTTTTTTGTAGCAAGCACTGCAAGATGTTTATCGCGAATACGGTTTCCAAAGAAATGCTCTCGGGTTGTTGAAACAGCAATTCCCTCTATCATAGACCAACTGATCAAGCGCTTTTTGCAAAGATTGGATCTGACAACAACACCAATATCATATAGGGCAAAGTAACCCGATGCTAATAGAAGACGAAGTGTAAGGACAATTAATAATAATAAAGAGATGAAGAGTGCAAGAATTAGCCAGGTTGTGCTCCAGCTTAAAGCAGCAGCTGGACCAAAATTTTCATATCCATAAAAATAATTCCATAACCCAACAGCCAGCATGGCCAGAGAAACCATGCTGGCTGGTACAAAAAACAGGGTTCTTTCGCGGCTGGTTATTGGTTTTCCACGATATTCAGCCACGAGTGTGCCATAATCCTGGTTCACCTGAACTTGGTTATGTAACCGGACGGAAGTAAGCGATATCGAGAATATTTCCCTTTCGTTCTGCTTTTGGTTTGAATACTGCCTCGACTTGCATTCCAATGGTTACTGCATCTGGTTCAATTCCATTCAATTTATGCACAATTCCGCCATCTCCAATGCGAACAAATACGATGATTTCGGGAGATTGGCGAGTAGAACCATCAACATCTTTATATAATATAGTAAATGTATGAACTTGACCAACTGTACCGACATCTACCCAATCATCAAGTTTTCCAAGACACCTTTCACAGAAGGAGGTAGCTGGAACATATGTGTGGTTACAATTGGCACAATGAGTTCCCAACATTTTACTTTCTTCAGCTAATGCGCGGAAAAAACGGTCTCCTGCCAGGCCGAAAGTATAACGGTTGGTTATTGGCAAGTTATCCAGCCAAACTGGTGGTGCTTGTGGGTCTCGCTCGAGTAATGTCATGGTTACTCCTCCTCGATTGGTTTGAAGTAACAAATGTCGGTTATAGCTCCCTGCCGTTCTTCGGCAGGCAGCCAAACCGCTTGGACTTTCATGTCAATATGGATTTTTTCAGGATCTACTTCTCCCAATTTGTGCATAATGCCATGCATTGGTGAAGCACCATCTATTTCAATTACAGCTGGTATTTCCGGTGTTTTGATCCTTTGCACATCCCAGGTTACATAACATAAGGAGTAAGTATTTATCCTGCCTGTGTCTTTGAGCGGGACAAAATGATCCATAGGACGAAAACACCACTCGCATACAGTCCGAGGTGGGACGACGGTCAACTGGCAGTTATGACAGTGTGCTCCTATTATCATGCCCTCGTACAAACCTGCCAGATAACGACCAATTGCAATTCCTGTATCCCAGGCGAAATATGCATTCATCTGGTCATGGATTGAAAAGACCTTGCCATCGACAATGTCCTTTTCGGTTAGGGGGGTGCCGGCTAAATCCTCAAATTTGACAGTCATCAAAAATCTCCTTATCGTCCCATGATAACAACTGTGCCCACTTGCATCAGATCTCCCCATGCTTGGGCAAGGCCGTGTTTTGGTTGTCCAGGTACCTGGCGATCACCAGCTTCGCCTCTTAGCTGCCAAAATAGTTCTGCAATTTTCATCAAGCCAGCTGCGGCGATTGGGTTACCCACACCAAGTAGTCCGCCTGATGGACAAACGGGCATATCCCCATCCCGGTAGGTTACACCATCAGCAACCAACTGTGGCGCCTGGCCTTTATCAGCCAACATCAGACCTTCAAGATGGTGTAATTCCTTATAGTCGAATGGATCATAGGGTTCAACAATATGGATTTCTTTTCTAGGTTCTTTTATGCCCGCCATTTCGTAAGCCATTCGTGCTGCAGCTTCGACATAGCGAGGGTATGCTAAATCACGATTGGTCCAATATGCAGTATCTAAAGTCCATCCAACACCCTCGATCCAAACGGGTTTATCTGTGATCTTTTTAGCTCGTTCTTCAGATGCCAATATGATTGCGACAGCACCATCAGAAACTGGACTTACATCCAGCCTTTGAACTGGCCAGGCAAGCACTTCAGAATTCATTACATCTTCAATCGTGATGGTTGCATCTCCCAAGAGGGCAGAAGGATGATCGGCAGCGTTGCGTTTGTTCTTTACTGCAACCCTGGCTATGTCTTCTTTCTTTATCCCATATGTTTGCATATACCTGTTCATCTCCAAAGCAAAGATCCAAAGGAGATTGGGTTTTAGAGGTCTTTCAGTTGTGTGATCAAAAATGGTTAGAAAGGCCGCTTGAGCATGGGGATAATATGAAGACATTTTCTCTTCGCAAACCACCAAGCATGTGTCCATCATCCCTGAAGCGATATGGTACCAACCCTGGATAGGTGCGAAAACACCAGTACCTCCACCAACATACGAGCGCATATAAGGTTTGTGCCATCCACCAGCACCATCGCTTAAATATTCGCCTTTCATGTGAATTCCATCAAATGCATCTGGAGCTGTTCCCATGCAAACTGCATCAATTTCATCCATCGACATCTCGCTAGATTGAAGAGCTGATGAAGCAGCTTGCCAGGACAATTCTTTGCCGGTTTCTAAAGCCCGGCGGACAAACCTGGTCATTCCAGCTCCAACTACTGCAACTTTTCTCATACCCATGTTAGCCTCCAATTGGATTGGTTAGGATGATGATCTTCCTTGGTCTTTAAATAATAGTCCCACCAATCCGTGTTTGAGATTAATTACTAAATATCGCGACTGCTCCGCTGGTCGTGGGCAAACCTCTCCATGATTGAGCTAAACCAGTTTTGACATTATTTAGTTGGCGTTGACCGGCTTCTCCACGTAATTGCAAAACTATTTCTAAAGCGCGGGCTAAACCATTTGCTTCAATTAAGTCACCACATCCTAAACTGCCTCCAGACACATTTACCGGCATTTCACCGGTTGGTTCTGTATAACCTTCGCTGGTTAGTTTACCTGCAGTTCCAGTTGGGCACAAACCAACTGCTTCAAGAGATTGGAGCTCCTTATATGCAAAACGGTCATCTATCTCAGCAAAATCAACAGCGTTTTTTGGTTGCTGAATGCCTGCTTGGCGATAAGCGATTTGTGCTGCTTTTTGCATGTAAGCCGCAGATGCCCAATCTCGGCTTTCTAATGAAGGTGAACCGTTACACCAGCCCACACCTAAGATCCAGATGGGAGGATCGCTCATTGCCTGTGCAATTGTTTCGGAAGCCAATACCATTACTACTGCCCCATCTGCATGGGCGGATACCTCTCGAGACCCTAGTGGCCAGGAAAGAGGTGGACCGTCCATCACCTCCTTTAGTGATAAGTTAGCAGCATAAGGAGCTGATGGGTTTCTTAATGCATTTCGACGATTCTTAACCACCACAGAAGCGCACTGCTCATGCGTGTTTCCTGATTCGTAGAGAAAGCGGTTCATTTCCATCCCAGCAATGAAATGAGTGTTAAATCGCATAGGACGGTTAATGACTGGATCCTGTGCATACAATGTAATCTCGTCCATGGTAAGCACGTTGGACGCTTTACTATGACCTTCAATAGCAACAATTTCAAATTGACCTGTAAGAATTAACATAGTACCCACAGCTAAAGCATGAAGACCATCTCCACAAATTGTGTGAACAGGTTTTAGTGCTCCACCAAGTTGATCAGGAACGTATTCGTCGAAGATGCTCGTTCCTTCATGGAAATCTTCGGCTACTGTTACGAAGCTTTGAATATCTCTGCGGGGATCTATGCCAGCATCCATATAAGCCCGGGAAGCGGCTGCGTACATCAATTCTTTGTAGGATAGTTCTGGAGAAGCAACCCTGAATCCTTCCCATCCTACACCAATAATGGCAACTCGTTTATTCATGGACTGACTCCTTTTTTCCATTTTGAGATATCCTATTAATATTTATTGGGATAGATAGTTTATCATTGATCAAAATGGGTAGTAATATCAGGATATCTCTGAAATGTATACATTAGACAAAGTTAACTTGCCACAGTTGGTGATAATTATCATCAGGTATGTTTATTGGTTCATGCTTAGAATCCTCCTGTGCTCAATTACGAGACCGCTGAGCAATACGTGCTAAGACAATGCTAAAGAAATAGAGCGCAATCATGGGGGCCATAACTACGCTCATGGTAACTGGGTCTACTGTTGGGGTGATAATGGCAGCTAAGATTGCTATAATAACGACCGCAATACGCCATTGTTTTACCAGATGTGTTGATTGGACAATTCCCATTCGTGCTAGAACATAAATAATTAAAGGAAATTCGAAAATTGCCCCCACCCAAAAGAGCAAATTGGTGATGAAACGTACATAGGTGGAAGGCCGCATTTGTGCTTCCATACCCATGAATGTGATTAAAAATGGAATTGCTACAGGCATCATAATGTAGTAAGCAAAAGCCATCCCGCCTAAGAAAAACAATGTAGCAATTGGTATAGCAATCAATCCAAGAGTACGAGATCTTTTTTTCAGCCCAGGAGCCACGAAAAGGTATAATTCTAGAGCGATTATTGGAAATGCTAGGGAAAAACCTGACAATAAAGAAACCCGCATAAAAACCCCGATGGGCTCTGTGGGATCGATCGCCACCAAGCCCTCTATACCCCCTACTGGACGAGCAAGAATATCTATTATGTTTCGAGCGAAAGTGAAAGAAAAAACGGTTGTAAGGCCTAATGCTGCTAAGGCTCGGAAAATATGTTTTCGTAATGCGTCTAAATGAACGAACAGTTCTTCAGGTTGATCGATCGCCTTTTGAAATGAATCGCCTAATGGGGTATCTTCTGGTTCTTCCGTAAAAAAATCTTTGATACTTTCGTTGACTTTCCTTGCCCAACGAGACGGACTTGTCAACAATCTCCAAGCAGCTTGAAACCATTTGCGCATAGATTTCTCTCATTCTTCGACGATGTCTTGGTTCTATTCATTTTTTTATTCTTCAATTGATTGGGAGGAATCAGTGGGTGATTCGCTCTTTTGATCTTTATCCTTAGGAGATTCTAACTCTTTTGGAGCAGGTGCATTAGGTGACTCGTCGCTTGGGGGGGGATTGGTCCAGGTTGAAATGTCACTTTGGAATTCTTGAAAATCAATCTCGGTCCTTTTCACATCATCCAGATAAGATTTAGATATTTTCTCGACCTCTTTCATTTCATCTTCGAATTCTTCTAATCCTGCTTCACGGATCAATTTGTTTGGAAGGTGACGAAATTCTTGTGATGCATGCTGGACCGTGCGCCAGCTCTGAGACATAACGATTTTACGTAAGAATCTTCCAAGAGAACGACCAGCTTTGACCATATCCTTAGGTCCGAGGATGATCAAAGCGATTATGAAGATGTAAAGTAATTCGAGAGGCCCAATTCCAAAAATTTCCATGATAGAAAAAATTATTACTCTGTGCCTATGTTTATCGCCTGATGAATTTCATTAAGCCGTTCAGCTAAACCGCCAAGCACACCGTTTACAAACCGTGGTGAGCTGTCAGAACCGAAACGTTTCGCCAGATCAACCGCTTCGTTAATGGCAACTTTAACTGGTGTTTCTCTTTTAACAGCAAATTCCCACAATGCAATCCGTAAGATATTGCGGTCGATAATTGCAACCTGGTTTAACGGCCATTCTGGGGCATGTTCAGAAATATAATGGTCTAAATCTTTTATTAGTGGTAAAACTCCGGAGACAATTCTTTCTGCGAATTCCGTCATTCTTGAGTCTAGATTCTCATCAGTGGCACGTTGTTGAAGAACGTATCCAGGTGGGTGTCCAGTAAGGTCAATTTCGTAAAGTGCTTGCAGAGCAACACATCGTGCTCTGGTGCGAGATTTCATGAAAAGCTATTCCTCTGTCTCCATTGGGTAGTCGATATCTTTAACGTGAACGTTGACTCGCCCTACCTGCATTCCAACCATTTCTGAAATCGCTCGAGAGACTTCTTGTTGGATTGACCGACAAACATCGCGGATGTTTACATCATGGTTTAATACAACATATAAGTCAGCGTAAACAGTATCATTTTTTACATCAATAAGAATACCAGTATCATGATGACCACGCTTGAATATGCTCTTTACGTCATCTCCGTGTGTCGTACTCAATCGATTGACGCCTTGAACATTCAAAGTTGTCAATTTAGCGATTGTCAATAACACATCCAGCGCAATGGTAGTTTTTCCTGCAGTACTTCTTGATTCTGCCATGGTTCTCCTTTTTTCTTACATCATCGCCATACCGCCATCGACACCAATAATCTGTCCAGTAATGTAGGCAGCTTGGTCCGATGCTAAGAATGAAACTGCGAATGCTATTTCTTCAGGTTCACCTTTGCGACCGAGGGGAATGAGCTGGAGTAAGGCTTGGCGAGCTTCGTCGGGCACATTTGCCCAGATATTCGTTTCGATATAACCCGCCGCAATCGCATTGACAGTGATATTTCGAGAAGCAACCTCACGAGCTAGTGCTTTGGTAAAACCAATTTGGCCTGCTTTCGAAGCCGAGTAATTTGTTTGTCCTGGGTTGCCAATCTGGCCAGCCACTGACGTAATATTGATAATCCGACCATATCTCTTACGCATCATGTGACGGATTGCTGCTTTAGAACAGTTAAAAGTTGATTTTAGGTTAGTATCGATAACGGTGTTCCAGTCCTCTTCTTTCATTGTCATGATTAGCATGTCTCGAGTAATGCCGGCATTATTTACCAGGATGTCGAGTCCATTATAAATATCGATCGCGGTTTTAATCAATGCCTGTGCCTGTTGAAAGTCAGAGACATCTGCTTGAAAAGAGAGGGCTTTCCCTTTGGAAGATTCAATTTGGTGGACTAAGCTTTCAGCTTCTTCTAAGGAATTAAGATAGTTGACGATAACAGCTGCGCCACGGTTGGCAAATTCGAGTGCAATTGCTCTACCAATACCTCTCGAGGCACCAGTGATGACTGCAACCCGCCCATCTAAAGAGAGTCCAGACAAAGGGCTCATTCGATTCTCCTCGGATTATGTTTGAATAATTATACCGTAATTGCTTCCCAGAATTGTTTTGGGTCAGTCTGTGCCAACAAGGAGCTCTAGATCTTCTGGTTTTTCTATCGACATCCCTTTAGATTGGCGGTCAATCCGCTTGAGAAGACCTAGAAGTACTGAACCAGATCCAATTTCAAGGAATGATTTGATTCCTAAATCTATCATGCACTTGATAGAATCTGTCCATCTTACTTGCTTGGTTAGCTGAGATCTGAGTTCGTGTCTTATCTTATCTGCTGTTCTGATTGGTTTTGCGGTGATGTTACTTATGATGGGGATAATCGTGTCTTTAATAGGAGTGTTATCAACTGCCTGGTTAAATTCCTCTTGAGCCGATTCCATAAGCGGAGAATGGGCAGCTATACTGATAGGCAGTTTGAAAACACGTTTAGCTCCCACGGCGTTTGCCATGTCAATAAACCGATCAAGCGCTGGTTTTGAACCTGAGACGACTACTTGACCTGGACAATTATCATTGGCAATTTGAACTATCTCGTTTCCTTTACTGGCATCTCTGCAGATATGCTCTAGAATATCAATATCCAGCCCTAATACAGCAGCCATGCCACCCGGTGCAAGATCTCCTGCTGCTTTCATTACCTCACCACGTTTGCGCACTAATCGCAAAGCATCTGGGTAGGATATGCTGCCAACAGAAACAAGTGCGCTTATTTGTCCCAAGGAATGACCCGCAACTAATGTAGGCTGAAAATCCGGAAATCTTTCTTGGAAGACCCGTAGAGAAGCTATAGAATGAACCAATAAAGCTGGTTGGGTGTTTACTGTGTCATTCAATTCCGAATCAGGACCATTCCACGAGAGCAGAGAAATAGGATATCCAAGGATTTCATCTGCCTCTTTGTAGATTTCTCGAGCTGCATGAAATTTTCTTGCCAATTGGCTGCCCATTCCCAAGGTTTGAGAACCTTGCCCTGGAAAAAGGTAAGCACAAGAGGATGGGTCAAAGATCATATGGAGGTATCAGGGTAAAACCTAAAACGGTTATAGTCGTTACGGTCTTGGTGATTACTTTTCCTCGACCTCAATAACCTCACGTCCTTGGTAATGACCGCATTTCGGGCAGACTCGGTGAGGAAGTCGCATTTCCCCACAATTTGAGCACTGCACCAGGTTACGTGAAATTAACGCATCATGGGCTCTACGGCGATCGCGACGGCTTGGTGCGGTTTTCCTCTTGGGTACTGGTGACATAATCGGTCCTCCTATCAGTAATTTTGTTATCCAAAATAACGCCTGCCACACGGGCAGGCTCATGAAATTATACGTTTGAGTAATTTGAGTGTCAAGGATGCCTTTCGCCTACCATTGAAAGCAAGTAGGATTCGATGAACCCCTCAATCTCGCCATCTAGAACACCTTGAATGTTGCCTACTTCGTATTCTGTGCGATGATCTTTTACAATCTGATAAGGGTGCAGTACATATGATCGTATTTGGCTACCCCACTCAGCTTTAGTATATTCACCTCTAAGCTCTGCAAGTTGTTCGACCTGTGCTTGTTCCTTCAGCTCGAGCAAACGTGCTCGTAAAACGCGCATAGCATTCTCTCGATTCTGTATTTGGGATCTCTCGTTTTGACACGAAACGACGATACCCGTTGGAACATGGGTAATACGTATAGCTGTGGCATTCTTTTGAACATTTTGACCACCAGCCCCAGAGGACTTGAACACATCGATGCGTAAGTCGTCGGAATTTATCTCAACCTCGGTCTCATTTTCAACTTGGGGTAAGACTTCAACCAATGCGAAGGATGTGTGCCGCCGGTGGGACGAATCGAATGGTGATAACCTGACAAGTCGATGGACGCCTTTCTCTGATTGTAAGTATCCATAAGCATAATATCCATCAATAGCAATGGTGATGCTTTTTATGCCAGCTTCTTCTCCGGGAGTAAGATCCAGGATTTCTGCCTCATAATCTTTCTTTTCAGCCCATCGTAAATACATCCTTTGAAGCATCTCCGCCCAATCTTGCGAGTCTGTTCCACCTGCACCTGCGTGAATAGCCAAGATAGCATTTCCTCGATCGTATTCTCCGGAAAGCATAGCTGTAAATTCTCGACGGCTAATTTGATCTTCGATTTCTTTGGTCTCTAATTCCAGCTCTGCCCGAAGGTTTTCATCCCAAAGATTTGCTAATTCGAGGCTGTCTTGTATTTGCTGGTACAACATATTCCAGTCCGTAACTTCTTGGTTGAGCGCGGATATTTGTTTCATCACTTTTTGGGCACGTTCTGGATCTTCCCAAAGCTGCGGGTCTTCTGATACTTTTCGAAGTTCTTCTAATCTCGCTTGTTTTTGTAGTAAGTCAAAGACGCTCCAGTAGATTTTGAATTTTCTTGTTGCTCTCTTGTAATCTTTCAATTAAATCTTGCATTTTATCCTCAATTATTTTGTTTCTTTCGATAGAATCCCATCTAAAAAGGCATCGGGATCGAACAGTTCAAGGTCATCGAGGCCTTCGCCTAAACCGGCAAACAATATTGGCAAATTTAAATCATGTTGAATTGCAAATGCCATACCGCCTCTGGCTGATGAGTCTAATTTTGCCAGAATTACACCAGTAACATTAACAGCTTCCTTGAAAGCACGCGCTTGCTGAAGAGCATTTTGCCCTGTTGTGGCATCCATTACTAACCACACATGGTGAGGTGCTCCTGGAAGAGCTTTGGAAACTACACGGTTAACCTTTTTTAGCTCTTCCATGAGATTGTGTCGGGTGTGCAAACGCCCAGCAGTGTCTATGATTACAACATCAAATCCCCGAGATTTCGCTGAATGGATGGCATCGTAGGCAACAGCACCAGGGTCACCACCTGGTTGTCCTGATATTATTTGTAAATTTGCTCTTTTTGCCCAAATTTCAAGCTGGTCTACCGCAGCTGCCCGATAGGTATCCGCGGCTCCTAGGATCACCTGTTTACCCGTCTCTGTGAACCGTTTACCTAATTTTGCAATTGTTGTCGTTTTTCCAGATCCATTCACGCCAACAACTATGATCACGGCAGGATCGCCTGTAAGGGCGATCTCAGGTGGTTTATCCAGACGTTTACGCAACTCTTCATGAAGTGCGATTCTGAGATCTTTAGCTGTTGTGATGCCTTCGCGGCGTTCTCGCTCCCACAAGCTTTCTAGGACTGACTCACTGGTGACGATACCAAGGTCCGATTGAATCAAAAGATCTTCCAAATCTTCCCAGGTTTGATCTGTGATCTCAGTAACCCCGAGTATAGAGGCAATTTGCCCAAAAGCGGCTTTACTTGTCTTAGCGAGCCCTTGTTTCCATTTGTTCAACATATTTGTCACAACAAATCATTATATCATGTCGCTTAATTTGAAAGCTTTATCAAATATTTTTTGTGCTTCTTGTCTTGAGGTTCAATCAGATGAGTAGAACACGAATTTCCTCAAGATGCTATAATTCTTGTATGGTTGATAAATTAACTCATCTAGATGAAACGGGACGTATCAAGATGGTAGATGTTGGAGAAAAGCCTGATAGTGAGCGTTTTGCCGTGGCAAAAGGGGAAGTGTTGATGAACGCTGACACGTTTCTAGCAGTGAAAAATGGACAGCTAAGAAAGGGGGATGTCTTGACTGTTGCTCAGATTGCTGGCATTATGGCTGCTAAACACACAGCAGATCTGATTCCACTTTGTCATCCATTACAAATCGACCAGGTAGATGTAGATATCGATCTCGACCAGGATCTACCTGGCGTAAAGATTACTGCCACTGTTCGCGTTGAAGGTAAAACTGGCGTTGAAATGGAAGCTTTAACAGCTGTGACGGTGGCAGCTTTGACAGTTTATGATATGGCTAAAGCTCTCGAAAAAACAATGAAAATTCAAAACATTCGCTTGGTTGAAAAACACGGTGGATTGAGTGGTGATATTATTAACGAATAAATGTAGTTTGGAAATCGCACAATTTATCAAAAATGAAAAAGGTATCGATAAAATTTTTTGCAAATTTAAGGGAAATCTCGGGGATCGTTGAAACGACTATCTCTCTACCTGAAGATAGTAAGGTTTCAGATCTTAAATATTACTTAAAAGATAAGTTCCCAAAGATCGCACCAAATCTTGATACATCCCTGGTATCGATTAACCGAGAATTTGCATTCGGCGAAGAAAACATACCTGATGGTGCAGAGATCGCCCTGTTTCCTCCAGTTAGTGGAGGTGGATATAACAATCCGACAGTATTGATTGTCACTGAAAAGATCATCGATTTGAATGAATTATTAGAACAAATAACATTGCCGACAACAGGTGCTGCTTGTTTTTTTACCGGAATGGTGCGGGCAAAAACACTGGATGACAACTTACAAAATACCGAATTTCTTGAGTATGAAGCTTATTTACCCATGGCTGAAGCTAAGATTAGACAAGTAGCGGAGGAGATTCGCACTCAGTGGCCGAAAGTTGAGGGTATTGCAATCGTGCAAAGAATTGGGCGTTTGGATGCAGGAACACTGACTGTTACAATTGCATGCAGCGCAGCACATCGCGATTCTGGTGTTTTTGAAGCCGCTCGTTACGGAATTGACCGATTAAAAGAGATCGTTCCTATATGGAAAAAAGAAATTAGACCTAGTAGCGAATCCTGGATTGAGGGGGAATATATCCCTAAAAGATCCGATAAAACCGGATTGAGCTAGTGAATAGAATTCGTTGCAGTAATTGCTCTCGACCATATCCAGATAGTGGTGTGCCGTATCGTTGCCCGGTATGTTATGGGATATATGATTACAGTGATATCTGGTCATTTGACGCGGAAAAAATTGAGCCCGAACAACAAGGAATTTGGCGTTATAAACATACTTTTACATTGCCAGATGAGGCGTCTCCGGTTAGTTTATCTGAAGGAAATACTCCACTCGTTTGGTCAAAATTATTCAATAAGGACGTGGTGTTTAAACTTGAATATTTAAATCCGACTGGTTCATTCAAGGATCGTGGGACGGCTGCAATATTGAGTTTTATAAAATCACGCGATGTCGAAACTGTGGTGGAGGATTCTTCCGGAAATGCCGGAGCTTCGCTAGCTGCTTATGCAGCTAGAGCAGGGATAAAAGCTCGAGTGTTTATCCCAGACACAGCTTCTGGTCCCAAAAAGGCTCAAATTCAGGCATATGGTGCTGATTTGGTGAAAGTTTTGGGGCCAAGAACCAACGCATCCAGAGCTGCCATTACTGCAGCTGATCAGGGGGTCGTTTATGCAAGCCATGTTTACTTACCACATGGCTTGCCTGCCTTTGCCACAATCGCTTATGAGATTCTTGAGCAGTTGAATGGTGCACCTGGAAGTATAATATCTCCAGTGGGTCATGGAAGTCTAATTTTAGGTGTTGGTAGAGGCTTCCAGGCATTAAAAAATGCTGGTTTGATTGCCGATTTCCCTGTAATGTTAGGTGTGCAAGCGCGCGTCTGTGCCCCACTTTGGGCTTTATCTTCCTATGGTGCATCTGGTCTCAATTGGGTCACTGAAGGGAAGACTATCGCAGAGGGTATCCGCATCCAATATCCGATAAGGGGCGATGCTGTCCTGCAGATCGTCGAAAAAAGCAAGGGAAAATTTTTAGCTGTAGACGAGGAAGATATCCTACCCGGCTTATATCAATTATGCCGGAAAGGTTTTTTTGTTGAACCAACCTCGGCGACCGTTTGGGCAGCGCTAAAGCAGATTATTGATGATATTCCAGAACCAATTGTAGTTATACTCACAGGATCAGGATATAAGACTGGGATAGAATTATTTACGATTTAGGTTGGTGTAGGAGAGATGTATATGTCTGATCGGGTTGTAATAACAGGTATGGGAACGATAAACCCTTTGGGTCATTCAGTTACCGAAACGTGGCAGAATGCTGTAAATGGGGTTTCTGGAGTTGGTCCGATCACTTTATTTGATCCGAAGGATCACCAAGTCCATATCGCTTGTGAGGTAAAGGATTTCCAGCCAAACGATTACATGCCTGCTAAAGATGCCCGCAAGAGAGATCGTTTTGAACAACTCGCTCTTGTTGCTGCTCGAGAAGCAATCAACCAAGCTGAATTGACTGTGGATGAAGATGAATCAGATCGAGTCGGTGTAATTGTGTCGTCAGCAATCGGTGGAATTAATTCGCTTGAGGATGCAATATTGACCATCGAAAATAAAGGTCCACGACGAGTCAATCCCTTTGTAATACCAATGTTAATGGCAAATGGAGCATCTGGGTTGATTGGTATTGATCACCAGTATAAAGGTCCGAATTTTTGTATTGTTTCTGCTTGCGCTTCAGGATCAGATAGCATCGGATTATCCTGGCTGATGATTAAAGCTGGAATGATTGATGTCGCAATAACTGGTGCCTCTGAAGCCACGATCACATCAACTGGTGTTGCTGCATTCGATCGCATAGGTGCAATGTCTCGTAGATATGAGGATTATTCTATGACTCCGCAACCTTTCGATTTGAATAGAGATGGTCTGGTAATGGGTGAAGGAGGTGCCATATTGGTGTTAGAAAAGGAAAGTAGGGCACTGAAACGAGGTGCTGAAATCAAGGCAGAAATCGCCGGATATGGGGCAACAGCAGATGCCTTCCATGTCACTGCGCCAGCAGAAGATGGAGAAGGAAGCTCAAAAGCGATGATAATGGCCTTAACTTCAGCTGGAGTAAATGTGGAAGATGTTGACTATATAAACGCGCATGGTACAGCAACTCAATTGAATGATTTGGCAGAAACCCGTGCGATCAAATCTGTTTTTGGCGATACCGCTTATAAAATCCCTGTCTCCTCCACAAAGTCTATGACAGGGCACATGATGGGAGCGACCGGTGCTTTGGAAGCAATCTTCTGTGTTCAGGCAATCCAACATAATTTGATACCTCCAACATTACATTATAAGACCCCAGATCCTGAATGTAATCTTGATTATGTCCCCAATGAAGCTCGTGAAAAGAGTGTCAAAGTAGCCATTAATAATGCCTTTGGATTTGGTGGACATAATTCTGTTTTGGTTTTACGCGAATATTCACTTTCGGAATAATTTGTCTACTCATGGGAAATAATCTGGATAAACAAGAGGAGATCACTCCTCAGGAAATTTCGCAGCAATTAGGATTAAAGTTTATAAATGTCCCTTTGTTAATTCGAGCGCTCACGCATCGAAGCTACTTAAATGAGCATCCTGAAACGTTAGAAGATAATGAAAGATTAGAATTTCTTGGTGATGCGGTCTTGGATTTTTTGGTTGGCGCCTGGTTGTATAATCGTTATCCCGAAATGCCAGAAGGCTATCTAACCCGTTTGCGTTCAGCCATTGTGAGGACAGAACAGCTAGCTAGATTTGCTCAAGAGATGGGTCTTGGCGAGTATATGCGCTTGGGAAGAGGAGAGCGAGAAGGTGGGGGAAGAGAAAAACCTGCATTATTATGTGCGACATTTGAAGCCATTATTGGTGCATTGTATCTCGATCAGGGGATTGATAGAGTTCAGGAATTCATTGCCCCTATGCTTGAATCAGCTGCCCAGCGGATCTTATCTGATCAAAAAGACAAAGACCCCAAGAGTCTATTGCAGGAATGGGCACAATCGCAGGGACATGGGACACCGTTCTATCGAGTCGTATCAGCTCGCGGACCGGACCACGAAAAAATCTTTGAAGTTGAAGTATTAATCAATGGTGAAAAATTTGGACAGGGATTAGGTCGGAGCAAACAAATAGCTACTAAAGCGGCTGCTCGAGCGGCATTAACCGAACTAGGACTTGATTAATGAGAGTTTGGGATGGTGGATTAGATGAGATTGAAATCATTAGAACTACATGGTTATAAAACGTTTGCCACTCAGACTTTATTTGAATTCGCAGGTGCTGTAACAGCAATTGTTGGACCAAATGGATCGGGAAAATCAAATGTTGCTGATGGATTGAGATGGGTATTGGGGGAACAAACTTACAGCTTGATGCGTGCTAAGAAAACCGAAGATATGATTTATGCTGGATCGCAGTATCGTTCAAGGTCAGGAATGGCTTCGGTGACAGTGGTATTCGATAACCAAGATGGCTGGTTACCAATCGATTATTCCGAGGTAGCAATCGCTCGGAGAGCTTATCGTGATGGCCAAAATGAATACTTATTAAACAAACAGCGAGTAAGGTTACGGGATATTTCAGAATTACTGACGAAGTGTGGATTGGCAGAACGAACATACACAATTATTGGTCAGGGTCTTGTGGATGCTGCGCTGGCATTGAAAGCTGAAGAGCGGCGGCGGTTATTTGAAGAAGCAGCTGGGATTGGGCTATATCGATCGAGACGCGAAGAAGCCCTACGGCGTCTGGATATTTCCCAACGAAATTTAGATCGAGTGCAAGATATCCTGGCAGAGTTAGAGCCACGTTTGAAAAGTCTTGAACGACAGGCTAAACGGGCGGAGGATTATGAGGCTGTAAAATCTGAGCTGAGGCACCAGTTGAAGGAATGGTATGGCTATCATTGGATGCGGTTACAAAAAGAACTTGTGGTAAATCAGGAAATTTCAAGACAAAAAGAGAATGAGTTAGCCATGGTTCGGACAACCCAAGATAGTTTACTTGAGAAACTCAACACCCTTCGTGAAAGAGCATTAAACTTACGCCATGATTTGTCTCAATGGCACCTGCAGCTATCCGAACTCCACACTAGGCGAGAATCTAATGGACGAAAACTAGCTGTGATTCAAGAACGTCTTCGTTCGATTGAGGAGCAATACCAACAAACGAATAATTCCATCGTAATTCTTGAAGGAGAAATTGAGCAGCATCAGGAACGCCTTGAATCAGCCAGGAAAGATAAAGACCAAATACATGTAGAACTGATAGAAGCCCGCAAACAAGCGGAGAATACCAAATCTGTGTTTTTAGACCAAAAGAAGAAGCGACAAGATATTGAGGCAGATTTTCAATCTGCCAGGGATACATACCAAGTTTTGTTGGAGAAAAAATCACGATTGAATGCCCGTTCTGTCGATCTCCAGGAACATGAAAAGCGGTTGGCAGAAGAAGTCGTTACCCAACAAAAGCAAATTGAAACAGCTAGATCGTTGTATCAAAGTCTTGTTGCGAAGCAGCAGGAGAATGAAAAGCACCTGGAAAAAGCACGGCTTGATCGGAAAAATTTAGCCCACGACCAAAATGCCCACAATGAGCAGCTAACAAACTTGAACGCGAAACACTATCAAGCTCTTGAGGATTTGGGACGGCAGAAAATTGAAGCAGAAAGCTTGAAAGCTAAATTAGAAATTATTGAACAGGCTGAGCGAAATTTGGAGGGATATGCTAAAGGGGCACGCTTATTACTTGAAGCGGCGCGGGAACATCGTTTGGAGGGTATTCAAGGTCAATTGAATACCTTTATGCAAGTCCCTTATGAATTAGAGATAGCGATCTCAGCAGCGTTAGGTGAGTTTGTGGATGCAATTGTATTTGCTGGCGATTTAAATATTGATAGTGCCCTAAATATCTTGGAGAATGAGGAAGCTCGCGGTTCTATGTTATCAATAGATCGATCTCAAAGAGAGGTTGATCAATTAAATGTAAAACAGAAGAAATTAAAGAAATCCGCATTTATCAGTAAAGATGTTTTAGGTATAGCTGCTGAATTGATCACTTCGTCTACCGAATTCCAGCCTATTGTGGATTTTTTATTAGGGAATGTATTGGTGGTGAATGACCGGTTGGCTGCTTTGCGCGTTCTCGATGAGTTCAAAGGATCTTTCAATGGGCTGTTCAACGCAGGAGCCGTTACGTTGAGCGGCGAATTCTTTTTAGCTCAGGGGGCAATCGTTGCTGGTAGAGAATCAGATTCTAGTATTAGGAGAAAACGTAGACAACAAGAGATTTTGACTAACCTGAAGGGTTGTGAACGCAAGTTGATCTCTTATCAGAAACAAGTGGATAATTTCGAGAGCGAAAGAGAAAAATTAATGGCGGAGGGGGTAAACCTAGCCTCCGCGGAAGAAAAAGCTTTGCATCGTGAAGAAGAATATAAAAATATCAGTGAACACTTAAATTTAGAGGTCAAACAAGCTGACCATCAGGTATTGTGGTTAGAGAAACAACGTGAAAACTTACTCGTCGAATTGTCTCGTTCAAGAGATGAAATGGGAATAACCTCTAAAGAGTTATCTACCCTTCAGGAGGACATATTAAAACAAGAATCAACACTCAAAGAGAAAGAAAAATTGCTCGCAGATCTAAGTGCTGACGACCTATTCAACGAGGTTAATAATTTGGAGACCAGGATAGCTGTAGGTGAAAGTGCGTATATAAGCGCATCAGAAATTGTTAGCGAAAGAGAATCTATCGTCGAAAAAGCTAGCAGAGATTTGATTGACTATCAGAATAGATTGAAACAAATTAAAGAGACCAGATCTAACCTTGAAACCGAAATAGATCAACTACAAAGAATTGAGATCGAAATCAACGGTTTGATAAGTAAACAGACAGAGTTGATTGAACCTGCCGAGCAAGAAATAGTGAAATCTGAGGTGGAACAAAAAGATTTGCAGAACAAAGAAGGAGAGTCAAGAGTTGCTGTAAATCTTGCTGAGCATCATAATGCGCAAGCAAAACTCGCGCTTTCTAAGAGTAAAGAGGCGCTTGAGTCAATCCGGCGGAGAATTGAAGATGATTTTGGCCTGGTTGAATTTGAATATAGTGATGAGATATCAGGCCCAAAACCTTTACCTTTTGAGGGGTTAGTTGAACAGCTTTATGAAGTGGAGAACTTATCTACAGGATTGGAAGAGAACTTGAAGCGATCCCGATCCCTGCTAAAACGAATAGGACCTGTAAACCCAGAAGCACAGACAGAATACTTGGAAGTCAAAGAACGTTTCAATTTTCTGAAGGAACAGTTAACAGATTTGCGTAAAGCCCAGGTTGATATTCGTCAGGTCATTGTTGAACTGGATGACCTGATGGAGAAAGCTTTTCATGAGACGTTTGAATCGGTCGCGGCCGAGTTTCGGCAGATCTTTATAAGGTTATTTGGTGGTGGTACGGCGCGTTTGGTATTAACTGACCCTCAGGATTTGACGACAAGCGGCATCGACATTGAAGCCAGGTTGCCTGGTCGCCGGGAACAAGGTTTGGCGTTGCTTTCTGGAGGGGAACGGAGTCTGGCAGCGGTTGCGTTGGTTTTCGCCCTGCTAAAAGTATCTCCAACACCATTTTGTATTTTAGACGAAGTTGATGCTATGTTAGATGAGAGCAACGTAAATAGGTTCAGTGATCTCCTGAAAGAATTGAGCACCTCAACCCAGTTCATAATCATCACCCATAACCCAAACACGTTGCAAGTTGCTGATGTAATATATGGTGTGACAATGGGGAAAGATTCTTCCAGCCAGGTTGTCAGCTTGAAAATGGATGAATATGAAACAGTCAGGGAAATGCAGGAAAATGCAAAGGCTGCCCCATAAGGCAGAAAATAACTTTAGGGACAGCCTACAATCTATTATGGATCGAAGTTAGAACTGAGTCAAAGAAGGTGGGATAGAAGGTTCGATTGGAGTGCGATCACTCCAATATGGGAAGATCTCCGGCTCAACAATTTGACGTTGTTCAAGCAACCATAAATTGAACTCATTTAGACGTAATTGCTCTAATTCTTGGTGACTGAGCGGTCGTTCTTCATGACCCAATTTCTGAATGATATGGAAACCAAATTGGGTCTGAACCGGATCGCTTATCTCCCCAATTTCCAGCTGGAAGGCTACCTCTTCAAATTCTGAAACCATCCTGCCAGAACGGAACCAACCTAGATCTCCTCCCATATCTTTATTACTGGTATCGGTGGAATAAATCGAAGCGAGTTCTGAAAAGTCTTCTCCATTATCCAGCAGCCTCAATACTACTTGAGCAGTCTCCTCATCCTCAACTAGTATATGGCGTACCCAAACCTGCTCTTGAACCTCCTGGATGTCAAAAGTCATTTCCTCGATAAGTTTAGTGCGATACAGCTGGCTCTCGATTAGACGCTTTAGATCCCTTTCGCTAAAATTTATGTCTTGCTTTAAATTTTCCAATAACTCCTGATAATCTTGTTGATATAAGTCGAGTGTGTAAGGAGTTGGTTCAAGCGTTGCAGTAGGTGTGATGTCAGCTGTCGCAGTTGGTGTTGGATTTGATTCTGGTGTCTCATCCAAATCTTCGCCCTGATCGGGTGTCGCGGTTATCTCTTCTGGGGATGGAGCTGTCGGTTCAACTTCTGGTACACCGGGCTCAGTTGGTGTTGGTGATGAAGGGAATAACGCTAATTGGGTAGGTGATAATGTAGAAGTTGGTAATGGTGTAGGAGGTAATGTGGGAGTGGGGGGAAAGCCTTCGGGGTAATATCCAAAAGCTTGTTGAATATATATATCAATCTCCTCATCAGTAATTGTAATACCCCGACGAGCAGCTTCTTGACGAATTATCCGATCATCAATTAGATCGTTCAAAACTTGCTGCCCCAATGAAGTAGGTTCCAACTGGAATTGGATTTGTTGTAATGTTTGCTCAAAGAAAGCTTCAGTATCAGGATCACCTGCGAAGAATTGCATATTTTGGTAGGTGTTTAAATATTGTTGGATTAATTGCCTGCGTTGATAACGCACAAAAGTTTGGTATTCTCTCGTGGTGATCGTTTCGTTATTAACTCGAGCGATCGGTTGGCGAGGTTGAATAACGTTTTGCTGTAGTACACCATAAATGATCAATCCAACAACGACCACGAAAACGGCAATACTGACAAGAAGTATATTTCTCCTTTGGATGCGTTCTCGTTCCATTCGAGCCAGATGTTTCTTGGTAACAATTTTAGGCTTTGGCGTTTTGGCCATATAGTTCCTCAAAGATTATCGTAGAAGATTGAATTCTTCGAAAGATAGTGGAATGTTTAACTTGTGGGGCAAAGTGGATCGATTTGTGAAATTTCGTCCCTCTGCCCCGCAAAAACTTCGCTTCAGAAAAGCTTACCGCAATATTTCACCAGTATATGGTAGTAAAGCCAGGTGCCTAGCTCGTTTGATCGCTCGTGCTAAGTTTCTCTGATGTTTTGCGCATGCGCCTGTTTGCCGTCGTGGACGGATTTTTCCATCTTCGCTGATATAGCGTCGGAGGATATCGATTTGTTTGTAATCGATCACTGTTGATTTGTCTGTACAAAATTGGCAGACGCGCGGCCTTGTGTAATAGCGGCGGATACCATTTCGCGTTGATTGTTCGGTCACAATTAATTACTCCTTGAGTATACCTATTCGATTTTGCTCATATACAACCATGTATTGATGAATTAACACTCACTTTAAACCGACCAGTCAAATCGGTTAGAAAGGAAACTCATCCTCTTCAACTTCAAAGTCTTCGGAGGAATGGTTCGAGTTTTGACGGTCGCTGAGCATGATCATTTCACTGGCTACTATTTCAGTTGAACTGTGCTTGTTACCATCAGAGTCTTCCCAATGGCGGGTTTGCAGTCTTCCTTCAACGTAAATTCGTTGTCCTTTTGAAAGATACTGTTTACAGATTTCTGCCAAGTTTCCCCAAGCGACAATATTAAACCATTCTGTTTCTGTATGTCGCTCACCATTGGATGAATTCCAGGTGCGGTTCGTGGCCACATTGAAGGTTGTAACCGGTCTACCTGACGGTGTGTAGCGCATCTCAGGATCCCGCCCTAAGTGTCCAATTATCATGACTTTATTCAGACCACGGCTCATATAAGACTCCTATGATAGACAATAACTAGATTCAGAAATAGTTCCTAATTAATCTACTGTGGTTATCAAAAAACGTAATATTGGTTCAGTAATTCGAAAATTTTGTTCTAATTTAGCGCTCACATCAGGATCCATTTCGGCATGGAGCAGTACATATTGGCCTTCAGATTGTTTTCGAATCTGGTATGCTAGCTTACGCTTGCCCCAAATATCGACTTTATTAACTACGCCGCCTGATTCTGTGATCCAAGCTTTGACCTGTTCAACAAGACCTTTGATTGCATTCTCCTCCAGGTCTGGATGAGCGATAAACACCAATTCGTATGGACGCATGGGATGACCTCCTTTCCTTGGGATTGCCCCTGATCGATTAAGTGTTAATCTCCAGAAGCGGAAAGTAAGCCACGCTGTGCGCGTGGCTACTGTAGAAGTTTAACACAAATAAATCGGTTTGGATAGGTTACTTTAAGTAACTGATATCGATGTTTGTTAGCTTAGAATAATCCCCAATCGCCACCGGCACCTTCTTCCATCATTGTTGGCTCCCACATCTCGGCGCCAATTTCAATTGTTGTGGGACGTCCAAGAGCTTCTTCGGCGCGTTGCCTACTCATCTCTAATAACGCTGGCGCATACGGACAAAATGGTGTGGTCATTATCATTACTAGATGAGCGCTTTCTTCTTCGATGATTAAATCACGAATTAAACCTAATTCGATGACATTTAAACCTATTTCTGGATCGATGACTTGCCGAAGCGCTTCACGTGTGCTTTCAGCGAGATGCGGATTGGTACTATCAGCTTGCCAAATAACATGTTGTCCGTTGTCACTCATGTGGAGTTCTCCGTTTGGATCAATTCACGTTCCTCATTTGGGATTACATACGTACAGTGAGAGTCACCATCTAATATACATTGGATTTTTTCTACTGGTACATTCAGCAATGAAGAGATAAGTGTTTGGTCAACCCGACAGACCTCTGGATGATTCTGTCCAATGTGAAGATATGGACAGCTTATCTCGCGTATGTGATATCTATCGTCTTTTAGTTCCCACTCAACATTGAAACCTTCATTAATCAAAACGTCTTTAACTAGCTCTAAACGCTGTTCAAGGGACAAATTAATTCCGGGCATTGACTTAGCGTAATCCTCCGCAATGTCGTTGGCCATATCTGTAAATAACTTGCTGACCAACTCGGTAGGCATATGGTCCTTTAGCTGCTGAAGGAGACGGATTGTTAGCCGCAAGTAACGAGTCGGAAAGTGTTCGAGACCAGCTTCTGAAAGTAAATAAACTTTCCGGGGTCTACCCACCCCATGGCGTTGTTCTTCAGATACAACCAGCCCATCTGCTTCAAGGCGCGTTATGTGGTGGCGCACAGAGATTGGATTGATCTCGACCGCTTTTGCTAGTTCATTAATGGTACATTGCCGTTGACGTAACAAGTTAAGAAGTATTCTTTCTCGGGTTGTAGGAGAAGTACCGTTTAACATTATGTCGCTCACAATTTATTACATGTGGTTGTAGTTGAGAGAAACAATCATGTTCATTCTCAACCGAACTCTGCTAATAAAGGTAAAGTTAGTGTAACATAGGCAAATTATTCTGTCAATATATTAGATAAATATCGTAAATATTATTGACTGATCAATAAATCTTTGCTAAAATTAGATTGTGTAAAAAATTTGGGGAAGATAAAATATATTAGATAATTATCCTAAATATTGACTTAATAAAGGCGTCCTGCTATAATTGCATCAGGTAAATCAAAATCAACTTATTATCGATTGACAATTCAATCGTTATGATTGCAACCAATCTAAGGAGTTAAATTTATAAATGTCTGAGTTAGTAATTCGCAATTTGCACGCAACAATTAATGACCAGGAGATTATCCGTGGCTTGGATCTGAAAATCAGAAAAGGGGAGGTTCATGCCTTGATGGGGCCAAATGGCACAGGAAAGTCAACATTAGCTTATGTGTTGATGGGCCACCCCAACTACAAGGTCACTGATGGAGAGGTGGTTTTCAAAGGTCAGAATGTCCTTGATTTGGAGCCAGATGAACGCGCAAATTTGGGCATCTTCCTTGCATTTCAATATCCAGTTGCCATTCCAGGTGTAACAGTCGCCAATTTCTTAAGAACAGCCATCAATGCTAAACGGAAAGCAAGCAATGATGAAGATAAAGGTATTCCTATCCCTGAATTTCGGCGGATGTTGAAAGAGAAGATGGATAACCTGAAAATGGATCACTCATTTGCTGGCCGCTATCTTAATGAAGGCTTTTCTGGTGGGGAAAAGAAACGGGCTGAGATCCTCCAATTAGCTGCACTTGAACCTGAGATTGCCATTTTGGATGAAACAGACTCTGGTTTAGACATCGATGCCCTTCGCATCGTTTCAGACGGGATTAACTCATTGCAGAGCACTGACTTAGGTGTGTTGGTTATTACCCATTACCAGAGAATATTGAATTATATAAAACCTGATTTTGTTCATATCATGATGGATGGCAAAATCGTTGAATCGGGAGGGCCAGATTTAGCTTTACATTTAGAAGAACACGGGTACGACTGGCTGCGTCAGAAGAGCGAGACAATGGCTTGAAAATAATTAATTGTGTATCGACGAATTGATGGGAAGCTATGAATTTGGAGGTAATATGAGTTCTGATGCAAAAATATTGGAAGGTATTGGTGAATATAAATATGGCTTTCGTGATCCCGACACCTATGTTTTTAAGACGCGCAAAGGTCTTGATCGCGAAGTAGTTACAGAAATTTCGAGGATGAAAAATGAGCCGGAGTGGATGCTTGAATTCCGCTTGAAAGCTCTCGATCACTTTCTCAAAAGGCCTATGCCTCAGTGGGGTGGTGATCTGTCTGGTCTAAACTTAGATGAAATTTTCTTCTATACAAAACCAACAGAGAAGGAAAGTCGTTCCTGGGATGATGTACCTGAGACGATAAAAAATACTTTTGAAAAACTAGGCATTCCAGAAGCAGAGCGAAAGTTCCTGGCTGGTGTCGGCGCTCAGTACGAATCAGAGATGGTTTACCACAGCATTCACGAGCGACTGAGCAAATCCGGGGTGATATTTAAGAGCATTGAAGATGGCTTGAGGGAACACCCTGACCTATTCCGGCAATATTTTGGCACTGTAATACCCATAGAAGATAATAAATTTGCTGCCTTAAACAGCGCGGTTTGGTCTGGTGGTTCGTTCGTGTACATTCCCCCTGGCGTCAATGTGGAATTACCTCTCCAGGCTTATTTCCGCATGAATACAGCAGATGCAGGTCAATTCGAACGGACTTTGATTATTGCGGATGAAGGCTCTCAGGCACATTATGTGGAGGGATGTACTGCTCCTATTTATACTACCGATTCTTTTCACAGTGGAGTGATCGAGATTGTAGTGAAAAAAGGCGCGCGGATGCGCTACACAACCATCCAAAACTGGTCCAATAATATGTACAACTTGGTCACCCAGAGAGCGATTGTCAACGAAAATGCTTCCATGGAGTGGGTCGATGCTAATTTGGGCTCGAAACTGACCATGAAATATCCATCCTGCTATCTGGTTGGTCAAGGTGCGCATGGCGAGATTTTGTCAATGGCTTTTGCTACGACTGGGCAGCACCAGGATACCGGTGGAAAAGTCATCCATGTAGCTCCAGACACAAGCAGTAAGATAACATCCAAATCAATCAGCATGAATAATGGGAGAGCTTCTTATCGGGGGTTATTGAAGGTTCATAAAGGGGCAAGCAACTCCCGATCCAATGTGGTTTGCGATGCGCTTCTGTTGGATCCTAATTCTCGATCGGACACCTATCCATATATTGAGATCGATGATGAGGATGTGTCGATAGGGCATGAGGCTTCAGTGTCGAAGATTGGAGAGGAACAACTTTTTTACTTGATGAGTCGCGGTTTGAATGAAGAAGACGCCCTCAACATGATTGTGTCTGGATTCATCGAACCATTAGTGAAGGAGTTGCCCATGGAATATGCGATAGAGATGAACCGGCTCATACAACTTCAGATGGAAGGTTCAATTGGGTAGGATGGTACAGAATATAATATGAAAGAACGGATTGTTGTTACAACGAAACAGCGTAATGCAGGGCGGAAGATTGCAAGAGAATTTCAATTTACCCGAGAAATGATCCCGGGTATTAAAGGAGATGATAGGAGCCCTTCTTATTTAAGAGAATACCGAAAGCGCGCCTGGGAATCATATGAATCCCTCCCAATGCCTAATCCATCTGATGAACCATGGCGACGCACTGATCTGAGAGGACTGGACGCACACACATTCAGAATTCCTCTGTCGGATGATTTAAAGAATCTCCCACCAGTACCAAAAGGTTTGCTTGACCCACTGGCAGGTGATAAGTATGGTGGTCAAATTGTTATGGTGCCTGGAGGGGTCGAGGTTAATCTGAATGAAGATCTTTCTGCCGAAGGGGTTGTTTTCACAGACCTCAGAACAGCTGAACGTGAATACTCGGAAATTCTTGCCCATATCATTGGCCAGACAGTAAAATATGATGAGGGCAAATTTGCTGCTTTAGCTTCTGCTTTATCTCAAAATGGTGTTTTGGTTTACATTCCAAAAGGTTTACAGGTCGAGATGCCTCTTCACAGCATTCTTTGGGGTCCTGGGACTGACTTAGCGCATTTCTCACACGTGATGGTATGGCTGGAGGATGGTGCCTCCCTTACTTATTTACATGAAGCAGCCTCATCGTCCGAGTCTGGTGGTCAAACGTTACATTCAGGTGTTGTTGAGATTCACGTTGGGGCAGGGGCAAATTTGCGGTTTGTCGAGCTTCAATCATGGGGTGAGCGTGTATGGAATTTCAGTCATGAACGTGCACGGGTAGGTGCAAATGGTAATTTGGATTGGATCTTCGGCGCAGTTGGAAGTAGGTTGACAAAGAATTTTTCCGATTTAGATTTAATCGGGGAGGGCGCGAATGGGCGCATGTCTGGTTTTTACTTTTCCGACGGCCGGCAGCACCTGGATCATGACACACAGCAAAATCATTTTGCAGAAAGCACAACTAGTGATCTATTGTTCAAAGGAGCATTGAAAGGTAACAGCCGTTCTGTATGGCAGGGAATGATCTATGTAGCTCCGGGAGCTCAAAAAACCGATGGATATCAAGCGAACCGGAATTTAGTGCTTAGTCCAAAAGCTCGTGCCGATTCTATTCCTGGATTGGAAATAATGGCTGATGATGTCCGCTGTACTCATGGTGCCACTGTTGGTAAAATTGATCCAAATGAAATTTTTTACTTGAGGAGCCGGGGTATCCCCTACCAGGAATCTGTTCGTTTAATCGTCGAAGGGTTTTTTGATCCCATTATGCAAAGGATACCTTTGGAAGGAGTCCGCTCCCGGTTAGAAGGAGCGATCTCAAGGAAACTACAAGGATGATTTAGATTAGTTATAAGGTGCAATGGTTTAGATGATTTAAATTGAGAAACGAGGATCATTGGATGGGAGGATCAATGATTCTTGATAATTTTAACAAATCAGTTTATATTAGATCTAAGCGAAATTGGAGGCGGAATTGACAGATCTTTTTTTTACAAGCGCTCCTGATCAAAATGAGGTCTACAAAGTTGGAGATGTGGTAGAAGTATATTGCGATCACGAGAATGAAGAGGGAGAGAGGATTCGGGATTGGCTGACTGGCACTGTTGCACAAGTCGATCCGAAAATGATTGCAGTGCAATTCCAAAAAAACGTGTACCTAACCGATGGATGGATGGTGCCAGATCATGTATTATGGGTGCCAAAGAATTCATCGAATATTCGCCATCCAGTACGGAAAAGAAGAAAGACACGACCTAAGGTCCGCTAAAATGAGCGCGACAGTCCCAGCGATTACATATAATGTAGACCTTGTGCGGCAAGACTTCCCAATATTAGCGCGCGAAGTACGACCTGGTGTACCGTTGGTGTATTTAGATTCTACGGCAACTTCACAAAAACCGCGCCAGGTAATTGAAGCAGTAACCAGGTATTATAGTCAATCAAATGCTAACATACATCGAGGCATCCATACTTTAGCGGAAGAGGCAACCGCTCAGTACGAACTTGCCAGGGCTAACATTGCAAATTTCCTGGGTGCACAAACGCCGCGGCAGGTGATATTCACCCGGAATACAACTGAGTCCATAAATTTGGTTGCCCAAACATGGGGAAGGACGAACTTACATAGGGGTGATGTCGTTATCTTGACTGAGATGGAACACCATTCAAATCTCGTTCCCTGGCAAATGTTAGCTACTGAGTTTGATTTAAAGTTGGAGTTCATTACAGTTACACCAGATGGATTACTGGATTTAGATGAATACCAGCGATTACTATCCTTAACGCCGAAATTAGTGGCATTTACGCATGTTTCAAATGTATTAGGAACAATCAACCCGGCGAAAGATATCATCAAAATGGCTCACGATGTTGGCGCGATCACAATGCTTGACGCTGCCCAATCAGTGCCACATTACAAAGTCGATGTGCAAGATCTTGATGTTGATTTTATGGCATTTTCAGGGCATAAAATGTGTGGACCAACTGGGATCGGAGTCCTTTATGGTCGCAAATCGATCTTAGAGTCAATCCCCCCATTCCTGGGAGGGGGTGACATGATCAAACGAGTAAAGCTGCGTAGTTTTGTGCCAAATGAGATTCCGCATAAATTTGAGGCTGGAACACCTGCGATTGGTGAAGCTATAGGATTAAGTGCTGCAGTTGCGTATTTACAGAACATCAGTATGGAAGCAATTACAGCTCACGAGAAGGAAATTATTCATTATGCGCTTGAAAGGTTGGAAGAGATTCCAGGTATAGCTGTTTTTGGACGCCCAGCAGCTCATAAATGTGGTGTGGCATCATTTATTTTACAAGGTGTGCATGCTCATGATGTATCTCAAGTTCTAGATCGAGATGGTATTGCTGTTAGAGCTGGCCATCATTGTGCGATGCCTTTGCATGAAAAATTTCAGGTCCCAGCTACTGTGAGAGCGAGTTTTTACCTTTATAACAAAATAGATGAAGTTGACCGATTGGTTGATGGAATCTATAAAGTTAAGACGCTGTTCAAATCTTAGAAACGATTAGGACATTGCCGCGACTTAATAAATCATAAATTTATTCACTGAACAATCAATATGGATGATTTATATCGAGAACTTATTTTGGATCGATTTCAACAGCCGCACTACCGTGGAGAGCTGGATCCGCATGACATCAGCTTTGAAGATGACAACCCTCTGTGTGGAGACCATATACGCATAGATCTTCGCATTGATGGACAAGAAAAGGTGGTTGAAGCAGCGTTCAGCGGGCAAGGTTGTGCAATATCTCAAGCCTCAGCAGATTTGTTGCTTGAAGAGGTCATCGGTAAGCATTTGGATGAAATCAAGAAGCTAACAAAAGAAGATATTCTTGATTTGTTAGGGATTGAACTTGGTCCAGTTCGCTTGAAATGCGCATTACTTTCGTTAAAAGTGCTGAAAGCAGGTGTTTATGGATTGGGCGAAGCTAGTGATGACCTCGTTGAATGAGCCAAAAATTTTATAATATTGAGAGATTTCTAT
>JACUUU010000204.1 GCA_014859065.1 Anaerolineales bacterium | reverse complement strand
CGTTAATATTGTAGAAGATCTCTATCACGGAAGAGTTGAAACCAGCCCTTTTAATGCACCCTATTATATTTTTCCCGCTGAGAATCAACGTCCGAGACTTGTTAGCCAAAACTTGCTGCAAAACGTTATCGTCTTACACGTTGGGAAGTTTGAATTGCCTCAACCAGATGGTGCACCGACACCTGCTCCGGTGTCACCAGATGTGGATGGTGCTCCTGAAGTCGAGCAGCCAAGTGAACAGCCTGAAATACTTGAGCCGGAGTTGATCACCTTAATTGTGACACCGCAAGACGCGGTGACGTTAAACTATTTAATGGCATATGATAAGAACGGGCTGGCCAGTGCCAGATTGACATTAGCTTTACGCTCAGCTGGTGACTCAACCATTGTGCCAACAGAAGCCACTACTTTGGATTTCTTACTGCAGAATTATAATATCCCAGTGCCAGTTAGGTTGCCGTATGGTTTAGACCCAGCTTTGCAACCCAGTATGCGAGAAGAATTTTCCGAGTAAACATTGTGAGAATGCCAATGATGAAGTTTGAGGAAGCTATACATGGATTCTGAGGAAGTTTTTCGCGTCATCATCATCGATGATGACGCCGAGACCAGGGAGAACATTCGCAAGCTTCTCCAGTTTGAGAGTGACTTAGAAGTGGTTGGAGCTGCTAAATCAGGAAATGAAGGCATTCAGGTAGCGAATGAATCGAAACCGGATGTGATCTTAATGGACATCAACATGCCTGATATGGATGGGATTGAAGCGACCGAGCTCATTCGCAAAGACCTCCCTTATGTGCAAATTGTTATCCTGTCGGTTCAGAATGACCCCAATTATATGCGTAAAGCCATGCTGGCAGGCGCGCGCGATTTCTTGGCAAAACCTCCCTCAGTTGATGAATTGATCTCTGCTATTCGCCGGGCGGGTCAATTGGCTAGAGAAGAACGCATCAAGACTCAAACAGTTGCTAAAGCGCAAACCAGTCTGCAAACGTCTGGTACAACCACGCCAGCATTAGCTGACGGAAAGGTTATTTTGGTTTACAGTCCAAAGGGCGGCGCAGGTTGTACAACAGTCGCTACCAACCTGGCGATGTTACTTCAGAGTGAAGATAGTCCGGTTGTTTTAGTGGATGGCAACCTTCAATACGGGGATGTCTCTGTATTTTTAAACGAGCAAAGCAAAAACAGCATTGTTGATCTAACTACCCGAGTTGAATTATTGGATGCAGAGATGATTCACGGTGTGCTAATCCATCATTCCTCTTCTGGAGTGAAAATTTTAGCCTCACCTCCTAAACCAGAATACTCTGAAGGTGTGACCGGTGAACAGTTCACCAAGGTGATCCAATATTTGCAGCAGCTCTTCACTTATGTGATTATTGATACAGAAACCTCCTTGAACGACATCACCCTGGCTGCTATGGATGCATGCCATGTCTTAATCCTCCTGGTAACTCAAGAAATTCCTGCTATCAAAAATGCCCGGTTGTTCCTTGATTTAGCTGATGCACTTGGTATAAACCGCAACCGCATTTTAATGGTGATGAACCGTTTCGATAAAAAAACTGGGATTTCTCCAGAAAAAGTTAGTGAGAGTTTTAAACACGAAGTATCAGGGGTATTACCTCTTGATGATCGTGTAGTTACACCATCGATTAACCGTGGAGTGCCATTCATATTAGGGGATAAATCAAGACCGATCTCGAGGAGTTTTTACGAATTGACTGATTCGCTTAGACAGATTCTAAATGGTGATGGCAGTAAATTGATCGATAACGAGTTAGTTAAAATTGCAAGAAAGTGATGGCATTCTAGGTAATTATTAGTTCACTGGTTATGGTTGAATAAATTATTGGCCAAACCTTTGCTGATATGATAATGTTGCAATGATATTAGAGCATCCAAGAAACACCATTGTTGGTAGAATAATTTAGAGGAGTAAATCTTATGTCTCTATTGAGGCGAATTGAACAAGGACATACAACCCCACAATCAGAGGAGGGGGAAGGCGGCAGCAAAGCTCCTCACCAACCAGCCCGCCGGGTGCCTCAACCCACGGTTAGCACCCAGCGAGACACATTCAGCGACTTGAAATTACGCGTCCAGAACCGATTGTTGGCGGAATTGGATCCAAAGATGGATGTTTCTAAAGTCAGTGAAGTCCGAAACACAATATTGGATCTGTTCGAACAGGTATTAACTGAAGAAAATATCATTCTTTCTCGGCCTGAACGGGCGCGCTTATTCGAACAAATATCTGCTGAAATCCTGGGATTTGGACCTCTACAGCCACTCTTAGAAGATGAAACTATCACCGAAGTGATGGTGAATGGTGCCAAGAATCTATATATTGAGCGGGCAGGTAAGATTCTTAAAGTGCCGGTCACATTTGAGAGCAACGAACATCTTATGCGCATAATCGACCGGATCGTGGCTCCAATTGGCCGGCGAGTTGATGAGTCCAGCCCATACGTTGATGCGCGTCTGCCCGATGGCTCACGTGTTAATGCCATAATTCCACCTCTTTCCCTGGTTGGTCCAGTATTAACTGTCAGAAAATTTGCCAAGAATCCCATCACCTTTGAACAATTAATCGATTTTGGCTCGATAACACCTGAATCATTACAATTCATGAAAGCCTGCGTTGAATCTCGCTTGAATATCGTGATTTCGGGAGGTACAGGTTCCGGAAAGACGACATTGTTGAATGTCCTTTCGCAATTCATCCCTAGTGATGAGAGAATTATCACCATTGAAAACGCGGCTGAGCTGCAGTTGCGCCAGGAGCACGTGGTAACTTTAGAATCACGGCCACCCAATATCGAGGGCAAAGGTGAAGTGACCATTCGCCAGCTGGTGATCAACTCTTTGAGGATGCGCCCGGACAGAATAATCGTCGGTGAGGTGCGCGATGATGCAGCACTGGACATGCTCCAAGCCATGAATACCGGCCATGATGGATCCATGACAACCGCTCACTCGAATAGTCCGCGCGACTCCCTGGCTCGTATTGAGACAATGGTTATGATGGCGGGAATGGAATTACCAGTGCGAGCAATTCGTGAACAGATCGCCTCGGCAGTTGATCTTATCATTCATCAAGAAAGGCTGCGCGATGGTACCAGGAAGGTAGTCAATATCACCGAGGTTAGTGGAATGGAAGGTGATATTATCACTATGACGGATCTGTTCTTATTTGAACAGACTGGTATCGAAGATGGAAAAGTGATGGGAAGATTACGACCGACAGGTCTTAGACCAAAATTCATGGATAAAATCGAGGCTTCAGGGATTCACCTGCCAGCTTCGATCTTTGGTATTGGTGAACGCAGGCGATATTAAGTCAAGAGGTTTGAGCAGTTAAAAGAGAAAATTGAAATAGGCTGGTGAAATGTTGGTCACGATTTTATTTTTCGGTGGTGGATTGATAGTTTTACTTCTTCTTGTCGGGATTATCATCTCAGTGACAAGCGAGCGATCTTTTGTTGAAGAGAGGATAGGTCGGTATATTGAAGATGAACCACTCACAGAGATAAAAGGGGAAAAGCAAGCTATCTTTAGAGATTGGGTCGATGAGAAAGTTGAACGCACAACCATGGGGGGAAGGATTGCTAAAGAGCTGGCGCGTGCTGATTTAAAACTTAAATCGTCTGAATATATTCTCTTGATCATCTTTTCAGGCTTTGGTGTTGCCATTATTGGTTGGTTCTTTGGTGGCGGTTCTCCGATTTTTGCTGCGGCTGGTTTTGTTTTTGGCATGCTCTTACCTCGGTTTTACGTTAAGAGACAACAAAGCCAGCGTCTTATCCGCTTTAGTGATCAGTTACCGGACATGTTAAACCTGATGGTTAACAGCTTGCGAGCAGGCTATTCGATCTCCCAAGCTATGGAGGCGGTTAGTAAGGAAATGCCACCTCCAATTTCTGATGAATTTCGGCGTGTCGTGCAAGAGATGCAGCTCGGTGTTACCATGTCTCAGGCGTTGGACAACCTGTTCCGAAGGATACCCAGCGATGACCTGGATTTGATGATCGCAGCGATGAACGTACAAAGAGAAGTGGGCGGAAATCTTGCTGAAATCTTAGATACGATCTCCTATACGATCCGCGAGAGAGTCCGCATCAAGGGTGAGATTAGAGTCTTAACTGCACAAGTTGTTTATTCAGGACGGTTCCTTTCTTTGATGCCCGTCATGATCGCTTTGGTCTTATGGGCTATCAACCGCCCTTATATGATGATGTTCTTTGAAGAAGAGACACGCATGATTGGTATACCTGTATTGATCTTCGGTGTATTAATGGTCCTGGCTGGATCTTATGTCATGAATAAAATTGCAGCCATTGAGGTTTAAATTAGAGCTGCAACAGGAGAAACTTAAAAATGGCTTGGGTTCTGATCATTATCCTGGTGGTAATTATGGGAGGGGCGATTTTTCTAGTCTTCCTTGGATTGCGTGAAGCTGGAGAACGCGACCCATTACAAGCTCGGTTGGCTGAATTTGCGGCTCGTGGGGAATCAGCCACTCTGGAGGAAATTGAACTCTCTCAGCCCCTTACTGAGCGGGTTATCTACCCAATGGCCAGAAGGTTTGGTGAAATTGCCCTGCGGTTTACTCCTCAGAATGCAATCCAAACGACCCAACACAAGTTAGAGCTGGCTGGGAATCCCACTGGTCTTGACCCTACTTTATTTTGGTCATTAAGACTGGCTGGAATATCCTTGGGTATCTTTATGGTTATACTGGCCGCAATTGCTCCAGAAGGAAGTTTTTTGAAGGGTAACGGGTTGTTGTATGGAATTCCAGCCAGTGTTTTGGGTTTCTACCTGCCTGAATTATGGTTACGCAGTAAGATAAATAAGCGGCAAACAGAGATACGCAAAGCGATGCCTGACGCACTTGACCTGCTGACAATTTGTGTTGAAGCAGGTTTAGGCTTTGATGCGGCCATGTCGAAAGTTTATGATAAGTGGGATAACCCTCTCGGGGCAGCGTTCGGGCGTGTTATTCGTGAGATCCAATTGGGAAAATTACGTCGTGATGCATTACGGGACATGGCTAGCCGTATGGGGATTCCTGAAATGACCAGCTTCGTCGCAGCTGTCATCCAAAGCGAACAATTAGGTGTCAGTATGGCGAAAGTATTACGAATTCAATCTGACCAGATGAGATTGAAACGTCGCCAAAGAGCTGAAGAAGAAGCCCATAAAGCGCCCGTAAAAATGCTCTTCCCAATGGCGATATTGATCTTCCCAACAATTTGCATCGTTCTGATGACACCGGCATTTTTGATGTTAATGCGATCTGCCCTGGCAGGGGTTTTTGGTTTCTAATTGATTGAATCGATCTTCATAAAACAATTAAAACCGCAGATATTCGCTACCCGGATGGCTTGAAAATGCAAACGCTGGGTCGCCAGAAATACCAATTGCTACATTGGTTCTGGGCAGCTATGGATTTATTGTACCCTCCCTATTGTGGAGGGTGCAAGACTCGGGGGGATCGCTTTTGTGCAGATTGTTTTAATAAAGTTGAGATAATTCAACCACCAACATGCGATTATTGTGGGTATCCACAAAATTATCCAGGTTCTTGCTGGAAGTGTAAAAACGAACCACCAGTTTACAACGCATTACGTTCCTGGGCAGCTTTTTCAGGTCCACTGCGTCAAGTACTCCATCGATTGAAATACCAACATGATCGGGGATTGGGAGAGTTATTATCCCACCATCTTATTGAATTCCTCCATCAATTAGAATGGGAAATTGATTTAGTAGTACCGGTGCCCTTAGGACTTGTCCGGCAAAATGAGCGTGGTTATAATCAAGCTGATCTGCTTGCACGCCCACTTGCAATGGGCTGCGGTTATGTTTATAGGAAGAATGCCTTAAGGAGGATTCGTGAAACCCGTTCTCAGGTGGGTTTAACTGCAAAACAGAGGATGTTAAACGTGGATGGCGCTTTTAAAGCTGATCCTCTCCTGGTGACCAATCAGTGTATACTTATAGTAGATGATGTAACCACAAGTGGTGCAACGATTAAAGCCTGTGCTTCAGCTTTGTTAGAGGCAAGTGCTAGAGAGGTGTATGGGTTAACTCTTGCCAGAGCATTACAGGCGTATCACGATTATTCGCAATTCCAGGTGGGCATTAACTCTGATGCGCCGATAACTTTTCAGGAGGATAAATAATGGCATTTCGAAAGTTCGCCCCAAGAAAAAAGTTTTGCCGTTTCTGCGCCAACAAAGATATTGATCTTAATTATAAAAACATTGATCTTTTAAATGATTTTGTCAATGATCGGGGCAAGATCATCGCCCGCAGAATCACCGGCACTTGCGCCAAACACCAGAGAAAACTGACCTCTGAGATCAAGAGAGCCAGGCAGATGGCCTTGTTGTACTATACGGCCACTCACAGCACCCAGGTACAAAAGAAGATAAGCTAGGAGCATTAAGATGCAGATAATTTTAAGAGCGGATGTAGACAACCTCGGGCGTCTCGGCGACGTGGTCAAGGTCAAGCCCG
>JACUUU010000203.1 GCA_014859065.1 Anaerolineales bacterium | reverse complement strand
CCTGGCGGTATTATCAACCACGTGGGGATGTGCTCTTTCTTGGAATAGGCTATGTGGACACTCGACCCGAAGCTCTGGCATATATCGACAGGTTTGGCATCACATACCCCAACGGACCAGATCAGGGCCAAAGAATTTCTAAATCATTCCGTATGCGCGGTGTCCCAGAAACCTACATTATCGATAAGAATGGTGTCCTGGCAAATTTTAAGATCGGCCCTTTTCGCAACCTGAATGAAATCAAAAACATGGTCGATGCCTTGCTAGAATAATGACATAAGAATGACTGTTTATATAAACATCTTTTCGGAAAAAATATGGATATCGGCTCAATATTATTATTACTCGCTTTAGCGATCCTGGTGGGGTTATACGTCAGCCAACCTCTCTTTTCTAGAAGATCACCTGCTGGTAACGTTCAAAGCAGCAAGTTAGACCATGACATCTCATCATTACTGGCTGAGAAAGAACGAATCCTTGAGGCATTGGAAGAGCTGGATAACGATCATGATCTGGGAAAAATTCCAGAGGAAGAATATCCTCTCCAACGGGGAGAAATGGTGAAACGCGGGGCAGATATCCTGCGTCAATTAGACAGCCTTCAATCCGAGCCCCTCAGTGGAAATAAGGAAGCGCACATCGAGGCTGCTATTGCTGCTCGCAGAACCAGGTCGCGCCAACGACTTGAAAGCGAAGTAGCAAGAACCGATGGAACCAGCGATGCCAGTGGTAAGGCAGGGGATGAAATGGTAAAAGAGACCAGCGAACCAGATGATGATTTGGAAATGCGCATCGCTTCCCGCAGGAGAGATCGGAAAAGTAAATCCAGGGGATTTTGCCCACAATGTGGTAATCCTTTGCACACATCCGATAAGTTCTGTCCAAAATGTGGTAAACAAGTAGCATAGAAGCTTTGAAGTGCTAACGAACAAATTCACACTACAGAAAGACAATATGAAATCCTTCTTTTCGTCAATACAAAACCTGGTAAAGTTTATACCCTACAGCGTCATCTTGACGTTGCTCCTCATCCTGGCACCTGGGTGTGATACCCTAACGCTGGCTGATGACATCATACCTCCTCCAGGTTCTGAACTATCCGCTGAACTCCCCACGCAATCGCTTCTAGCTGGGCCACTCTACCCTCTCGTCCCTCCGGATCCACTGGCAGGGGAACCCATTTATCAGGAGTCGTGCGCACCTTGCCATGGAGCCAGCGGTAGAGGGGATGGATCTCAAGCCAGTAATCTTCCAATCCTGGTGAAATCGTTAGCCTCCCCGTCAGTATATCGAGACTCAACCCCAGCTGAGTGGTATTCATTGATCACGGAAGGCAACCTGGAGCGCTTCATGCCCCCATTCTCAAGTTTGTCTGCTCGCCAGAGGTGGGATGTTGTAGCTTACCTGTACACGCTGAGCACGCCTCCAGAAGAGACAATGCGGGGAATGGATCTCTATCAAAACAACTGTGCCGTATGCCATGGTGCAGCTGGTGGAGGGGATGGATCCAAGTCTGTCAACCTGGGGACCCCGGCGACCGACTTTACCGACCAGGCTTATATGGCTAAGAAATCTGCAGCAGAATTCTTCGTGGCGATCAGAGATGGCATTGGCGAAGACATGCCAGCCTTTTCTGACCAACTGGATGAAACAGATCGGTGGACACTGGCAACGACCCTGCGCCACTTCACTTTTACGACTGCTGCAACGATAGCTGATCTGACTGAAAATGAAGTTGAAACCACAACACAGGTTGTTGAATCTCTAGAACAGCCTGATGAGGCAGTGATCGAAGCGGAGAGCGAATCGGAGACCGGAACAGTAACCGGAAGGGTAATCAACGCTACCGCAGGTGAGATACCCAGCGGATTGGTGGTCATCCTGCACGGCTTTGATAGTATGCAAGAAACCTTCACCGAGAGCACAATCGTATTGGAAGATGGCAGCTTCGCGTTCGAAGATGTTGAAATGCCTTCTGGACGGGCATATATTGCCAGCACTGAATACCAACAAGCCCCTTATGGATCAGACGTGTTCGTCGTTGAAGAAACCACCAAGCATTTAGACCTGACAATTCATATATTTGAAGCGGTTAACGATCCTGCAATGCTAAAGGTGGACCGTTTGCACATTTTCTTCGAATACCAAGAGCCTGGTATGCTTTCGGTGACGGAACTGTACATCCTATCCAACCCAAGCAGCTATTCTGTAGTGCCAACAAGTCCAGGCGAGCCGGTGGTCACATTTTCTATCCCAGAAAATGCAATCAATTTAAGGTTCGATGATGGTTTCTTGGGTGAACGGTTCGTGGAGACTCCCGGGGGGTTTGGTGAAACTGCGGTGGTTCGTCCTGGAATGGGAGCACACCAGATCTTGTATGCCTACGATTTACCATATGACCGCCGTATCGATCTGATGCACCCCGTCAATATGCCAATCGATGCCGTGGTACTTCTGGTCCGGGACAACGGTCTCAACATTCAAAGCGATCAATTATTCGAAGCTGGTAGGCGTGATGTACAAGGTGAGAACTATATAATGTACTCCAGCAACCGCCTGGAGGCGGGCAGTGAGCTGGCCATCCAAATCTCTGGACGACCCAGTTCTGCTGGTGCTCTTCTGCCCGGGGACAGCGGAACAAGCCTGATCATAGGTTTGACTGCCTTAGGTCTGGTTTTGATTGCAGCCGGTATCTGGCTGATTAGAAAGACCCGGACTGAAGAAATCATAGATGAAGGTGATTTGGCCGAAGATGAATTATCAGATGAATTGCTCTCGGATGAAGAAATCCCCGAGGATGCAGATACACTGATGGACGCCATCATCACGTTGGATGATTTATACAAGGAGGGAGAGCTACCTGAGGATGTTTATCATCGCCGCCGGGCGATTCTCAAAGATCGGTTAAAGGATCTGCTCGAGGAATAGGATGACAAACACACATGCTGAAGGTCAGGCAGTGGCTGAGGTGGGAGGGATGCCAATAACGGCTGAAAAGCCAACTGCCATCATTGAAGTGCGGAAACTGATCAAGCGCTTTGGGCTCAAGAACGTGCTTAAAGGGCTTGATTTCCGAGTCGAAGCCGGTGAATTTGTGGTCATTCTAGGTCCCAATGGAGCTGGGAAGACGACATTCCTGCGCATCCTGGCATCGCTCTCGCGTCCTTCCATGGGGAAGATAAATATCGCAGGTTTCTCGCTGCCAGATCAAGCTGCTGCTGTACGGCGGCGGTTAGGAGTGGTATCGCACCAACCATTGATCTATGGAGATCTAACTGCTGAGGAGAACCTTCAATTTTTCGCCCGCATGTACAACATCCCCGCTTCCAACCAACGCATCCCCGAGGTGCTGAAATTAATCGGTTTGAACGCCCGCCGTCGCGACCTGGTAAGGACTTTCTCACGCGGCATGCAGCAGAGACTGGCGATCGGTCGAGCGGTTTTACACGATCCCGAAGTCATGCTGTTCGACGAACCGCATACTGGCTTAGACCAGGACGCCGCGACGATGTTGGATGGGATCCTGCAAGAAGTCGCGGCGCGTGGAAGAACAGTGGTGATGACCTCTCACGATCTACCACGTGCAGCTGACCTGGCGTCGCGCATTGACATCCTTTCACGTGGAGTAATCACTGCCTCAATCCAACGCGACAAGATTGACACAAGTCAAATCCTGTCATTCTACCAGCAGGCGACCAACGAAACGCAAACATGACCCACCAAGAATCAATAATCCCTAGAGTCGAAACCAGAAATGGCTCCCTTGTCTATCTACGCGCAATTGGTGCAGTCGTGTGGAAAGACCTGGCTGCCGAACTGCGCAGCCGGGAATTGATCTCAGCAATGCTGGTGTTTGCCCTATTAGTCATCCTGATCTTCAACTTCGCTTTAGAACTCGACATCGAGGCGCGAGAAACAGTCACCGCCGGCGTGCTGTGGGTGACGTTCGCCTTTGCGGGTACATTGGGGTTAAACCGTTCGATGGCGATCGAGAAAGACCGCGGCTGTCTGGATGGTTTACTTCTTGCCCCAATTGATCGCAGTGCCATCTATTTCGGCAAGATGATCGCTAACCTGATATTTATGATCATGGTGGAATTGATCGTCCTACCGATTTACAGCATTCTGTATAACATCAACCTTTTCGTACCTGGTCTGTTAGTATTGGTTTTATTAGGATCGATTGGCTATGTGGCGGTAGGCACACTACTGGTGACTATGGCGGTTCAGGCACGCACTCGTGATATTCTGCTTCCAATCCTCCTTTTCCCAATCGTGTTGCCAATCCTGCTGGCAGCGGTTAAAGCCAGCGCAAACTTCCTCCTAGGCATCGAGCTGGCTGAGACCTGGCCCTGGTTGAATTTGTTGATCGTTTATAATATTATATTTATCGCCATCGCTTTCATGGTATTTGATTTTGTCGTAGAAGAATAGAAACATCCATCCAAAGACGGTGCAAACACCTAAACAATCGGTATTCACACGCCGTCAATTTTGATAAAAGATATTGAAATTATGGGAGTAACTATGCAAGCTAAACCTCGCTTTCTCACTATTTTGGAGGCTATCACCTTAGTTTTACTGGCTGTTGCGACTGCAATGGTTTTCTTCTATGCACCAACGGAAGCCACCCAGGGACCGGTTCAAAGGATTTTTTATTTCCACGTGGCAGCAGGTTGGGTAGGCATGCTCAGCTTCGGGGTAGCTGCCATCGCTGGAATTACATACCTGATCACAAAACGACACAATTGGGACATCGTTGGATTGTCTGCGGTAGAGGTGGGGGTGGCATTCATATTCATCAACATCATCACCGGCTCAATTTGGGCTCGCCCAATCTGGAACACATGGTGGACATGGGACCCGAGATTGACCACAGCCACGGTGATGCAGTTGATCTATCTGGCGTATTTGATGCTGCGCCAGGGCATCGAGGATCCTGATCGCCGGGCGCGTTTTGGCGCAGTTTACACAATCTTGGGCTTTGCCAGCGTGCCGCTGACGTATTTCTCAGCGCGGTTAATGCGCACGATCCACCCAATAGTTTTCGGCTCCGGTGACCCAAGTGCAGAAGGATCTTTCCCCATGACTTCCCCGATGCTGCAGACCCTCATTTTCAGCATAATTACATTCTCTTTCATTTTTATCACCCTGCTATGGAACCGTATTCGTCTGGGTAGGTTTTCCAACCACATAGAGCAGCTGAAACTAAAAACGATGAGTTAGTTTTCTGTACAACACGAACCTTTGACTTTGGCATATCCCAGATGTAACACTTAAGCTTTTGTCGCGGTATCCTTGACAAAGCACAGGAGACAGCTATGATCTTATTGCAAGTACAACCACCTCCCCCAGATAATTCTCCCTATCTGATCGCTGGATATGCGGTCATTTTCGGCATTATGATCATCTACGTAATCAGTTTGATCCTGCGGCAGCGCAGCATGAGGCGTGATTTAGAATTGCTGGATGAGATACAGGATCAAGAGTAATGACCGATAAGCAACTGCGTCAACTGCCGGAAGTAGGAAACCAGATATATAGCGCCTGTGGTGGGCAAATGACTTTTGAACCAGATACTCCCAGAGCTTTTTTCCGGGAAGAATGGGTATTCTTCTGTTCACCCAGCTGCAAGGATGATTTCGATAGAGACCCCGCCATATCTTGTCTGAGGCCCCACACGATCGATAGGAATGAGATTTAGAAGTACTCCTATCCAATAAGCTCTGATAAAACTTCCTTCGACCTGGCATCGATCTCAGCGTGCAGGCTGTTACCGTGCGAATCCATGGTTACGACCGCGGGAAAATCGACCACAGAGATGACCCACATGGCTTCAGGCACACCGAAGTCCAGCTTATATACACCCGAGACTTGTTTGACAGTTTCAGCGATCAGAGTAGCTGCGCCACCTACAGCATGGAAGTAGACACCAGGCACTTCCTGGCAGGCAGCCAGGGTTTTAGCCCCCATGCCACCTTTACCAATAACTCCCTGGATATTGAAATGCCGCATCACATCCCCCTGGTAAGGTTCCTCCCGAGTGCTAGTTGTCGGTCCAGCAGCTACAAAGCGATATTCGCCGGTGTCTAAGCCAGCCACTACCGGTCCACAGTGGTAGATCACACCACCATTCAAGAGAGGTTTTATAGCTTCATAAACCTGAAGATCATCTCCTTGAGGTTCACGTGTGCAGGAAATAAATGTGTCAACCATCCATTTATGCACCGAATCACGACCGGTGAGCATGACACCGGTGAGGAGTACCGGGTCGCCCATGTGCAGGCTGCGGATGACTTCGGCATCTAATGGAATAGTTAATTTGCGCATGATACCCTCCTAATGGTAAGTGATCTGGTCGTCTTGGATAACCATGCTGCGGCGACGGTAAGCCCAGCACATGTAGGACACGGAAACGAAGAAAGAGGCGGGGAGACGGTATGCACTGGTGATCTTCGTGCCGAGAACGGTGTTTTCTCCCCCAAAACCCATGGGTCCAATGCCCAATTGGTTAGCCTGCTCAGTTATGCG
>JACUUU010000202.1 GCA_014859065.1 Anaerolineales bacterium | reverse complement strand
TTTCGCTGTTTGCTGACGAGATGCACCTCTCCGGTTCAATGCTGGACTACCCGTTGGAGGAAAGCCCGCTGCCCATAACTGTCCCCTCTCTTCCTTTAACATGGGATGATTGGATCAGGCATCATAAAGAGACTATTAGAGTAAGCGGCAAGGGGAGGACCAACCGGCGCACAAGTACACCACCGGGCCAGTTGTCGATTTGGGGTACGATGAAGGAGGAATAATCCGAGATATATTTAATTCAAACCTCACGCGCCGGTTCCGACATACTATTAATCGGGACTGGCGCTTCTTGATAGAGATCAATTATGACAAACGATAGATAATTGCCCTATAATAAGGAATAATACCCACTCGCATCCCTTTTCCACAAGATTAGAATAAGATCAATCTCCTTCTACATTTATATTAATCTATTACCTAAGCTTAGATTTATCAATTGCACTAAGAAGTCGATCTAGAAATAATGTGCCTTTTCTCATGAGTTCACCGACCCTCTTAATACTCATATTGTAACGTTTTGGTCCTGCCAATTCATCAACAAGAGGAGTAAACTCTCCTTCCAATTGCACATAGATTTCATTCGACACAAAATCAAGACTCAATTGATTACCGATCCCAATAATTTTTTCTTTGACTTTCTTCTGATTAGGTCTGCGACGTAATAGTTCGTTAATAGTAATGTGGATTGATTCCCGTAATGAGATTAACGCACCTAGTGCAACATCTACATCTTTAGGGTTCTGAAAAAATAATTCCCAGGCAGCCTCAAATCTTTCGATTGCTGTCTTCCCCTCTGTTGTTTTATCAAAAGCAAGTTGGTTCAACAATTGGATAACTCTACTTCTATAATTCTTCTTCTCAAAATACTCGTCAAAGACAACTAGGACTCCTTTAAAATCATCACGCTTTTCATGAGGTATGGTCTCATAATATTGCGAAGAAACCAAGCCGTAGCTCCCCGAAACAACAGCTGATCCAGCAGTAGCGCTTACCGTCTTTAACTGGTAATAATCATTCTGAAACTGAAAGACTGATTCGAGGCTTCTATTATATATTCTCGCAGACTCGATTGTATTTTCCCAATCGCCATAATCTGATCCATGTGTAGCCGCTAGTCTTATTAATCTTGCTTGGTCCTGTAAGTCAGAAGCTTGTTTATTCATTTCTGCTGCTGTAGAAGATAAAGCATCTGCAGCTCGATCCATTTCGTTCGATTGATGATCGAGTTCTTTTCTATATTCGGCATCGTCTTCATTCATCTCATTACTCCCTTCCATCGTAGTGATCAGAAAAACTAACCTCCTATGCTATTGGGTGATCCTACACATAACCTGAAAATTCCGTATCGACTCCCAATACGATGACACTCCGCCAGATCATTTAGATTCGCCTGTGTCCATTACCAAATGGATTATAACCCCCTATGAGAATGATCGGCTCCGGAGAAGCATAACACTTAACACTCCGGCTTTGACAGCTAATCTGCCGGAACCGGCGTATTCATTTACCCTTTGAATCTCACATAAGGCATTCGGTTCACAGAGGACAGGAGGTGCAATAATGGCAGCTAAGAATGTAATTCAAAACTTTCCCGAAAACCCTGAGCCAGCAGTAACCCGAAATTCAAGCAAGAAATTCCCCCACCTAGTTATCGTCCGTGCTCCGAGCCTATTTGCGATGGATTATAAAATTCAAGAAATCGTCGAGGAATTAGGGGTGCCAAACAGCACACTCAGGGATTGGCTCAGGAAAGGTGTATCCAACCAAATGAAGGCAACTTCTTGTGGGATTATCACTGTTATCGTAATAGATAACCCCGCTTTGAAAAACAATCTGAATAATTTTGAATTATACAATCATCATCGTGTGCCTGGCGCGTATCAACCTGCACTTGATAAAGATAGCGCAGGATAACTCGCTGATTCGATCGAATTATTAAGCAGGAAGTCTATAGTCAGATCTTGTTGAGATCACCGAAAATGAAATAACCATCTAAATTCAGAAAGGAGATTTATGATTATGGAACCTTATCAAAAGAACAAAGCATTTGAGGGAGGATTATAGTGTCGAGCAACACTCACCCCCGTATGCCAGCAGTCAGCACAGAGAATCGCGCTGTGCTGGTTAAGGTTTATCGTCTGCTGATAAAGCTTGCAGAAGAGCGTAAAAAGCGGACCACCGCTGACGAGGGATCTCTGGCTGGAGAACCGTCAGCGGTGGCTAGTAACACGCACCAATTTGGGCGTGGTGATTATTGATTTTACCATATCAAGGGTGGGATTAAATTGCTTGGAACGTGGCTCATTATAAGTCGTTTTGGATGATAGAATTCATGGGGTTAAAGGCAAAATTCTCCCAGGGCAAAGTATCCCAAGAATCAACATGGTGTTAGAATTCATTAACATGCCAAATTCCACCAGGATAATTTGATGCTCTAGTATTATCTACGTCAATATAGGCATTGTGCAGGCATGATACCAAGGGTAGAATCCTTTACCAGGAGAACTTTGCATGGCCGATGTTAACGACTGGCTCACGACATCTGAAGCAGCCTGGCTGAGCGGTTATCACCCTGAACGTATCAGAGAGCTGGTCCGAGAAGAGATAATAAAGAGTAGGAAATTTGGTCCTGTTTGGCAAGTAAGCCGAAAGTCACTGATGAAATATTTGAAAGAATCACGTATGTCAGGTGACAGGCGAAGAGGGCCGAAGTCCAAACAGGACCTAAATCAAAAAAATCAACTTGACTGAATAAAACAATAGACTGTATAATACAGTCTATATCCTGCGTAGTCAGGACATTTATGTGCTTGTGGTACTTTAATAGATCCTCTTCCCTCACCGGGTAAGCGACATAGGAGATAACTACTTTCCTATCAAAGCTGATTTCCTGATTCAAATCTGCTTACCCCAATAGGAACGGTTTATTTATTTTGGAGGTGTGATGAAAAGATTAGGTGTTCTAGAATTAGTCGATGTGACCTACCTGTGCTTGCCTCTCTGTGATGTACGTTGAGGATAGCTGGTCTTGTTGGCCTTTTTTGCCTTTTTCCCTCTAGTGCCTGGCGGATCTTTCAAATCCTTAGGTTCTTTCAACGCCGCGACTTCATCTGCAGTGAGATGGCGCCACTCGCGCGGTTTGAGGTTACCTAAATTTAGAGAGCTGATCCGAACCCGGATGATCTTTACCACTGGCAGGCCAACACGCGTTCCCACCTCCCGAATCTGGCGTTTACGCCCTTCGCGCAACACAACGCGTAACCATGTCCCTTTACCAAAGTGCGAATCGACACGTACATCAGCTGGAGCGGTACGGTAGCCATCCTCCAGGACCACACCGCGCCGCCAAGTTTCGAGTTGTTTTTCATCCGGCCGGCGAGCCACAAGAACTTTATAAACTTTTTCGTGGGAATACCTCGGGTGTGTTAGCCTGTTCGCCAGTTCGCCATCGTTAGTCAGCAGGATTAGACCCTCACTGTCCACATCTAATCTTCCGACTGGATACATATGTCCTGGTATATCAACGAGATCACGGACTGTAGGCCGGGGATCATTGGAGGTAACTGCCGAGAGCACACCGCGGGGTTTGTATATTGCGATGTAAACCAATGGTTCTGAGGCTAAAATTATCCGTCCATCTACCGAGATTCTGTCCCTTTCGGGATCAACCTTCATGCCCAGGGTCGCAATCTGTCCATTCACACTGGCTCGTCCAGCGCTAATAATCTCTTCGCAAGCCCGGCGTGAACCAAGCCCGGCTCGAGCCATTATTTTTTGAAGTCGTTCTTCCATAGAAGTAATTATAACGTAGAGATAACGATCTTCGTATTTCAAAGGATGTGAAAATGTTAAAAGCAGTGACTTACGCCAGGGTCTCAGGAGATGACCGTGGTAGGGATGGCCGTAATTTAGCCGGACAACTTGACGCTTGTCGCCAGCATGCTCTTGAACGTGGTTGGCAAATTGTCGCTGAATTGGCTGAGGATGATCGCGGAGCATCTGGAGCATCGTTTGAGCTCCCTCAACTTAACCGGGTACGAGAAATGGCTCAGGCTGGTGAGTTCGACGTCTTAGTTGTTAGAGAAATTGATCGTCTGAGCCGAAAGCTAGCGAAGCAGCTTGTGGTTGAGGAGGAATTAAACCGTTTGGGAATTGAGATTTCCTACGTATTGGCTGAATACGCTGATTCTCCAGAAGGCCGTTTAAATAAACACATCAGGGCTACGATCGCAGAATACGAGCGAGAGAAAATCAATGAACGTATGATCCGAGGAAGGCGCCTCAAAGTTAAAGCTGGTCATGTCCTTGTCCATAGCTCTGCACCTTATGGATATGAACTTTCTGTTGACGAAAATGGGAAGAATACGCTAATTATTAATGAACCAGAAGCGCGTATCGTCCGTATGATTTATAACTGGTATATTAATGGCGATGATTGTGAAAAGAAATTAACCATGAAAGCTATCACTCGGAAGCTGACTGAACTTCATGTGCCAACAAGGTTGGATACTGCTAAGGGTAAAGGAGGGTTCAAAAAGAAAGATTGGGGTGAATGGAGTCGAGCGACAGTGGGGAAGATCCTAGGAAACGAGGTCTACATTGGAAACTGGTATTACGGTAAAGACGGCCACGATCATTCAGAATGGCTTGTGGTTAGAGTACCTGCCATAATTGATAAAGATGTTTGGGAAATTGCTCGAAAAATGCGAGTGATGAATAAGCAAAAGACCCGTGAGAATAGAATACACAAATATCTTCTCGTTGGTCACATTCGTTGTGGAAAATGCAGCAGCGGTATATATGGTCACCCTAACCGTTGGCGCAGCAAGAATGCCAGAGGTTTGAATTTTTATTACCGCTGTGCAGGGGTAGATGGTTCAAGAGTTAGAGTATATTGTGACCTGCCTCAATTTCGGGTGGATCAAGTTGATAAGACTGTATGGCGTTGGATAGAGAAAGTTCTATCAGAGCCTGAATTATTACAACAAGGATTGCTCGATTATCAAACAGACAAGGAAATAGAAAGTCACCATTATTTGGAAAGATTGAATGTAGTTGATGACTTATTGGAGGAAAACCACGAACAACTTAAAAGGTTACTCGACCTTTATCTAAGTGGTGAATTTTCGAAGGATATGCTCATTGATCACAAAAAACGTCTTGAAAATACGATCGATGCTCTGGAGATAGAACGCGGTTCACTGAAAGCTCACATGGAAGACCAAACATTCACAGATGCTCAAATAAAAAGCATCCAGGAGTTCGGTTGGGAAGTTTCGGAGGGTATGAAATTCGCATCGATGGACTTTGATACACGACGTAATATTATCGAGCTTCTTGATGTTCAGGTAGTGTTGTCTGTAGAAGATACTGAAAAATATGTAGATATCCAATGTGTTGTGGGGTCTGATAAGTGCGGGTTGTCTACGATTACGAGAAGGAGTATCGCGTGCTTATTGCCCGCCGTCCAGACCATGAACAGTTGGATACCTGGCGAAGAGGGGTTGTCTTAGGTGATGGTTACCGCACTGCACCAGCGGAAGTGCGCTTTGAAGCCACCTCCGGAAAAGGCGCCTGGCTGAGAGTAGTGATGCGTGAGGGTCGCAAACGGCAGATTCGTGAGATTGGAACTTTAATTGGGCTGCCAGTCGTAAAGATAATCCGGGTTAGGATTGGCAGCTTGCATCTTGGCAATTTAAAACCACGTGAGTGGCGTCATCTCTCCGCAAATGAAGTCGCGGCGTTGAAAGGTAAACCCAGCAATCTCAAGAAAAGCAAAACTGATCGCCCGCCTCGCCAGGCATCCAATAAAGGCAGGCACAGATAAACAGTTCTGCACCTCGATAATAACCACATGAGAAAGGAAATATGATCTGCAGGCAATATCATGTTCGTATGCCACCTTTGATGAGGTCCCCATGGCTGCTGCTTCACTCGGTCAGGTCCACCGGGCGACACTCCACTCTCCTTAACCCGTAGAGTTTTAACTTTAGAGGACGTTTATGCCATCAAGATATCGATTACGATGAGATAACTGCTCCCGGCATCGACCGGTGTGAGGTGGCTAAGCGTCTCTTTCAGACCTACATGCTGCAAGTTTTTCAAGATGGATTCGTCCACGCCGACCCTACCCCGGAAACCTTTTCGTTCAACCCCACCCAGCAAAACAGGGCAGCACTTCAGAATGGCCGCTCACCTTTTTCGATTTTGGGATGGTTGCCCGAGTGCAGCCAGAACATCGTGTAGGTCTACGAGATATGGCGATCGGGCTGGCGACTTTAGACTCAGCCCGTTTGGTGCGCAGGTTAATAGGCGCCCTAATCATCGCAGCTTTACTACTCAGCAGCGTCCAATTTTGTCTGGCTCAGCAGCAATTGATCGGATCAATCCTTTTTGGAAGCGCGTTGATCGCCCTGATTTAGGTGATCTTTATCAGGAGATAAAACTCTGTGGCTTACAGAATTACCTTTTCTATTTCGCTGGGGAGCCTTTTTCCCGATCAAGAGCGGCATCGATAATGCTGCGCAACGCCAACAACATCTCTCGCCGGGCTGCGCGACC
>JACUUU010000483.1 GCA_014859065.1 Anaerolineales bacterium | reverse complement strand
TCTAGGAGAAATTTAACTGGTTCCAACTCCAGCACCTTTTTGGGCATTGGAGAGGCAACCACTCGACGCCAACCTCTACCGGCGTCTTCAACCACCGTCCATCCCATCTCCTGCACTCGTCTCTTAGATTCGTCGGCATCCATAAAGCTGCCGATAGGCTTTGTCGGCTGCACGAATGCTGGATCATTACGGTCGACTTCCACTTGTGTGATAACCGTAGCTACCGGTTTGTTGATCCCGCGCATATAGAGCTCGTTCTGCAAACTCTGCTGTAAAGCATAACCAATTGCCCCTTGCGAGTCCGCCCCACAGACATCCAGAGGAATCTCATGCATGCCTTCAACTTTAGCAGCGATTTCCGAGCGCCTCAGGATGAAGCCAACCTGAGGGCCATTTCCATGACCAATAGCCACATCCCAACCCGCTTCAATCATATCAGCGATATGATACGCAGTTTCCTTGGCCGCCAGATATTGATCCTCGACAGTTTGATGATCTTTGCTCTTGATTAGCGAATTTCCTCCAATTGCGACCACTGCGAGTTTACGTTTGCTCATAATTAATCCCTTCCTATCAGCGCATTGTCAATGCCATGACAGCTTTTTGGGCATGCATGCGGTTCTCAGCCTCATCATAAACAACTGAATTGGGACCATCCATCACCTGGTCAGTGACTTCGATGTTACGATCCGCTGGCAAAGGATGCATATAAATTGCATCTTTTTTAGCAAGCGCCATTTTGCGTTCGTCAGTTATCCAATGCTCGTATTTTTTTATAATGCGGGAACCTTCTTCTGCATCGGGTGTATGCACCATTGCTCCCCAGGATTTGGCGTAAATAATATCCGCATCTTTAAAAGCTACATCCATATCATCCACCACTTCAAATCCACTGCCAAACTTGCGCGCTTGTTCTTGCGCCTGATCCATAATCTCTGGCAATAACTTGAATTCTGGCGGATGAGCGAGGACAACATCCAATCCAAAGCGGGGCATTTGGAGAACAAGTGATTGAGGGACAGACATGGGTTTCTGGTAGGACGCCGCATACGCCCAAGAGACTACCATCTTTTTACGCCTCAAATCACGGCCTTTCTTCTCGATTATGGTCATCAAGTCTGCCAGGATTTGGAATGGGTGGTAAATATCACACTGCATGTTGAGAACTGGTATGCGCGAGGCTTGAGCTACTGCATTCAGATAACCATTACCGATCCCCCAATCTACATGCCTTATAGCCAGGCCATCAAAATAGCGACCAAAAATCTCGCCGATCTCTTTCGGTGTATCGCCATGAGCGATTTGCGTTGTCTTGCTCTCGATGAAGGCTGCATGCCCGCCTAACTGTGCCATACCTGCTTCGAATGAACCGCGGGTGCGCGTGCTTGAAAAGAAAAAGAGCATAGCCAGGACTTTATCTCGCAGGTAAGCGTGAGGTTCGCCTAATGCCCTTTTACGCTTCAAATCTTGGGCAACATCGATAACAGTTTCAACTTCTTCTTTGCTGAAGTCTAAATCTCCAATTAAGTCACGTCCACGTAAATCTGTTTGCATAAGATATGTCTCCTAAAGAAAGCAGAATTGGTTATTCCATTGCCCCCAGGATTAACGCCAATAATGCCATGCGCATCACAACGCCGTTGAAGGCTTCCTGCCAGTATCGTGACCAGCGCGTTATGTCAACATCTGGAGGGATTTCATCCATGCGCGGTAGTGAGTGCAGCAGGATAGCATCAGATTTGGCTTTATTGAACAGCAGCTCCCGCGTAATCTTGTAGTTTGCGGGAGTTAATCCAACCTCAACACCGCGTTCATCGCGTGCTTTGGTGTAATCCGGCTGCACGACGGGCTCAACCAGGATCACGTCTGCATCGCCAATAGCCTGTTCGACGTGCTCGGCCTCTCTGAAGTCCAAGCTGTAATGTTTCAGCTCTTCCTTGAACTCTGCGGTCAATGTCATTTCAGGTGGGGCTACAAATGTGACCGGGCAGTCGAATTGGGTAAGAGCGTACGCCAGGGAGTGCATCGTGCGCATGCGCATATCACCGACCGCCAACCAGCGTAGACCATCGATCTGACCTTTTTCCTGCAAAACTGTGTAAAGATCCGTCAAGACCTGGGTGGGATGCTCTCCCCAACCATCACCACCATTGATAATCGGGATAGAAGCCCACTTAGCTGCCTCATGAGGCGCACCTTGTTGAAAATGCCGCATGACAATCACATCCCCATAAAACTCCAACATCTTCACGGTGTCTTTGATCGATTCTTGATAGAAATCCCCTGCGCGGGTCATTTTCGCATCCGCGAAACCGGTTACATGCCCACCCAAGCGGTGCATCGCAGCTTCGTGCGCCAAGCGAGTACGGGTGCTGGGTTGGTAGAATGCAGTCACCAGGGTCTTTTCTGCCAGCAGGTCGTCGTTGCGGCGGCTTCGAGCGATTGGCTCCAGCTCACTGGCTACCTCAAAAACATGAAAAAACTCATTCCGCTCAAAATCCTTGAGTGAAAGAATATCTCGTCCGAGAAAACTACGCATTTCGTACCTCCAATTGGTAAATTAGTTTAATTCTTTTAGAGAATAAGATTATCCAATTCATCAACAATTGCAACCCTATCCTAAAATTCACAACATTTTAATGATCCCTTGCTTTAGTTCTCCATTCAAACTTACTTACTTAAATACAGATTATCTTTCCAGTTCTCTCACTACATGGAAACGAAAATAACCAGGCAAGAAATAACTAAATGAATAATCCACAACTTTGCCATCTACAGTAAAAAGCCATGAGATCAAGCGTAATAATGCGTTCCCACGCTGGATATTCAGCGCACGAGCCATTTCCTGATTCGCGGCTACAGCCCCTATCTCAGTGCGTGAGTGAGCTAATTCCAGATGATCTAGCTGCATAAACATGTCCAGGATAGATCCTTTGAAATCATTTTCAATTTCAGCTTTGGTGATCACACTTTGAGGCAAAGTGTCTACCAGGAATGCTACGGGACGGTTCTCTGCGAAAATCACTCGGGAGATTTTGAGCACATCTTTATGGATGTCAATCCCCAACTCCCGAGCTTCTTCTTCGGTGGCAGAATTCTCTTCCACTTTCAATTTCCCTAAAGTGACCTGCAGCCCACTGCGTTTTGAAATTGTCTCGATACTCTCCAGCACCTCCAATCCGGTTTCGATCACGTGAGCGGGTCTCATGACATAAGTGCCGGATCCCTGTCGCCGCTGTATCAACCCTTGCACTTCAAAAGTTCGCATTGCCTCCCGAAGGGTAGCTCGCGAGACCCCTAATTCCTTTGCCAGCTGTGGTTCAGGTGTCAGCCTCCCTCCAGGATCCGTTTTCGAGATGATCTGTTTGAGATCTTCGTGCAACCTTTGTGACAATGATAAATGATTGGTCATTTTTTTCACTCTTCAAAAATTGGTATGAATTCAAATTGGTTCACATCAACCAAACCCAGGTCCGAAATACGCAATTCCGGTATCACCACCAAAGCGAGCAAGCTCAGCTGCATATTTGGACTGTTCAACTGGCAACCACACGCCTTAATCCCTTTTAATACTGAACCTGCTTTTTCAGCTACAATCTCAGCTTTTTCATCAGACATCAAACCGGCTATAGGCAGCTCGACCTTTCCAATTACCTTCCCATCTTTAACCACGATTTGTCCGCCACCCATACGCGCCAGCTCATTTCCGGCAATTGCCATATCCACATCGCTGGTACCCACAAGGATCATGTGATGGCTGTCATGGGCGATCGTTGACCCAATTGCACAAGGTGATTGCAAGCCAAAACCTTGCACCAATGCGACCACGACATTTCCAGTACCTCTATGCCTCTCGACCAGAGCTAATTTTGCCAAATCACCAGTTAGCTGGACTTCTCCATCTTGGACGGGCACCTCAATTTGAAGATGCCTGGTTGGTGCTTGATTTTCAATGATCCCGATTACATTGGCTTTGATGGTTTTTTTGTTTCCATTATCGGACGAAGGTTGCAGTTGGAAATCTTGGGCTGTTAATTCTTTTCCCAGATTTACTGACCTTTTAACCCACGTTGGATAATCATAAGTCGGTAAGTCAATAGATAATCGCCCATGCTCTGCTATAATCTTGCCTTTTGCGATGACCTTTTCGATCTGCATAGACGGTAGGTTTCTAACCAAGAGAATATCCGCATACCTCCCTGGTGCGATCATCCCAACCTGGCGTGCCACCCCAAAGTGTTGGGCGGTGTTGATTGTTGCCATTTGTATTGCAGTAACAGGGGGAACACCCATTGAGATCGCATGTCTGACCACCCGATCCATATGCCCGTGATTAACCAAAGTCTCTGAGTGCGAATCATCAGTGCAAAGGATAAAGTGACGTGCATCCATCTTCTGCTCAGTTACCGCTCTCACCTGTTCTGCCACATCATGCCAGGCAGATCCAAACCTCAACATGGCTTTCATACCTTGACGGATACGGGCAATGGCATCTTGCATGCGTGTTCCCTCATGGTCGTCTTCTATCCCCCCGGCTACGTAGCCATGGAAATCAAGACCGAGATCCGGAGAAGCGTAATGCCCACCGATAACCTTTCCGGCTTTACGTGTCTCTGCCAACTCAGCATACATTTTCTCGTCACCCATGATGATTCCTGGGTAGTTCATCATCTCACCTAAACCGATGATCCCTTCCCAAGTCATCGCTTCAGCCACATCCTCAGGCTCGATGCTGGACCCAGGTGTCTCCAGACCAGGAGCTGAAGGCACACACGAAGGTACCTGCACCCAAACGTGAATAGGCTGACTGGCAGCTTCGTCCAACATCAACTTGACCCCCTTTAATCCAAAAACATTGGCAATTTCATGGGGATCCACAAACATACCGGTTGTCCCATAAGGAATTACCGCGCGCACAAACTCGGTAACTGTAACCATCCCTGATTCTACGTGCATATGTCCATCGAGCAAACCGGGAACCAGATAACAATCGTCTGCATCTAATACCAATGTATCATCCCCGATTGTGTGTGAAGCATCCGTGCCTACATAGGCGATGTGCCCTTGAACAACCGCGATGTCCGAATTATTAATTATCTCTCCAGACTGAACGCACACCCAACGACCTTTTTTAATCACCATATCCGCTGGACATCTTCCCATGGCGACATCTACTAAATTACTTGTGAGATCGGTATTATTCATGGCTGGATTCACACTGACCTCCTTTCCTGATATCTATCTGACAGTTCACTTTCCTTGATTTTGTCATAAGATTACCAGTGATCATGAAAACTTTTCAGGCACTATTGAATGGTTGCTAAGCCAATCACGTATGCAGTAAATTCTGCGCCAACTGGTTGTGCTCCATAATCAAAGAAGAATAATTTGGAACCTGTATTTCACCTTCCTTAACAATTAGATTCCCACCTACAGAACTGAAATCGACCTGGACTGGTGCGCAGAAGATAAGCGCGGCAACCGGGTCATGCAGCGCCCCGGCATATTCAAGCCGGTCGATCTTTATGGCGATAAAATCAGCGCATTTTCCTACTTCCAGCGAACCGATATCATTACGTCCCAAAACCGCCGCTCCACCTACAGTGGCAATTTCCAATGCCTGGCGTGCGGTCATTAAGTCTGGTGGCTCATCAAGATCTGTAGACGCCTGTCTTAATCCCGCTTCTAAGCGTGAGACCAGCATTGCCTGACGTGCTTCCTCAAGCAGGTGTGAGCCATCGTTACTCGCCGAGCCATCCACCCCCAACCCAACATTTACACCGGCTTGAAGCATACGCATCACTGGAGCGATCCCTGAAGCCAGTCGCATGTTCGAAGTTGGGCAGTGGGTCACACCACAACCCGTCTGGGCGTACAAATCAATTTCAGACGGAACAACGTGCACTGAATGGGCAAACCAAACCTGTGATCCCAACCAACCCAGCGACTCCATGTAAGCTACTGGGCGGTGTCCAAACATTTCCAGGCAGAAGTCCTGCTCATCTTTCGTCTCCGCCAGGTGAGTGTGCAGGCGCACATCATAGGCTTTTGCTAACTCAACGCTCAGCTTCATCAAATCCCCACTAACGCTGAAAGGCGAGCAAGGTGCCAGGGCTACCTGCGTCATCGATCCAGGGTTAGGATCGTGATAAGTCTCAATTAAACGCTGAGAATCCTTCAATATGAAATCCTCGGATTCCACCACGCTGTCAGGCGGCAGCCCTCCCTGGCTCTCACCCAGGCTCATCGATCCACGCAATGCATGCAGGCGTAACCCGATATCCTTTGCTGCTTCGATTTCGTCATCCAATTTGGATCCATTTGGGAAGAGATATAGATGGTCAGAAGCAGTCGTGCAGCCTGAGAGTGCTAATTCAGCCAGCGCTATTTTGGTTGAAATCTGGATATGTTCGGGTTTCATCCGTGCCCAGATCGGGTACAACGTTTTCAACCAGTTAAATAAGCTTACATTTTGTGCCGGGGGAACGACTCTGGTCAAAGTCTGGTAAAAATGGTGATGCGTGTTGATTAGCCCGGGTAGCACAATACAGCCT